>JAGHZG010000095.1 GCA_017743275.1 Chloroflexota bacterium
TGGGCCTGCGGCCGGTGATTGGCTTCGCCGACCTCAGAATGTCGGCGAAGGCCGACAACTGGCACGAAGTGCCCAGGGAGGACGATTTCAATCGGCGGGAATAGCGCTGACCGAAGTCCCCCTTCCTGGGCCTGCGGCCGGTGATTGGCTTCGCCGACCTCAGAATGTCGGCGAAGGCCGATAACTGGCACGAAGTGCCCAGGGAGGACGATTTCAATCGGCAGGAATAGCGCTGACGGAAGTCACCCTTCCTGGGCCTGCGGCCGACAACTGGCACGAAGTGCCCAGGGAGGGCGATTTCCATCAGCGTAAAAGAGATGGAGTGGAACGATGACCACAGACATCTCCCGACAGGTCCTGGCCTTCGCCGCGCTCCGGCTGGAGTCCTGGCTGGAGACGATGCGCGGGCCCGAAGGCTATGGGGGACCCGTAGTCCACTGGTGGCAAGATAACCTCCTCTACACGGGCCCCGGGCTGGACTGGCGGTACGAGGGGATCATCCTGGGCTATCTGAACCTGTACCGGGGTACGGGCGACCCGCGCTGGCTGGACCGGGCCCGGCGGGCGGGGGAGGACCTGCTCCGGGGGCAACTCCTCTCCGGCAACTTCCGCGCCTCTTGCTTTGAGGCGAACCCCGATACGGGCGGCACCCCTCACGAGGCGGCCTGCGACGTCGCCCTGCTCCGCCTGGCGCGAGCCCTGCGGAACCAGGGCGACCCGGCCTGGGAGGTTTTCGCGGAGGCCGCCCGGTGCAACCTCTGGGGATACATCCTCTCCGTCCTCTGGGACGAGGACCGTCGGGCCTTCCGCAACCTCCCCGCCGACCCGACCTTCGTCCCCAACAAGGCGGCGACCATTGTGGAGGCCCTGCTGGCCTGGGCCGACCTGACCGGAGAGACGGAGGTCGTGGACCGATACGTCCTCCCGACCCTGGACGGAATTCTGGCCGCGCAGGTCCGGTCTCCGGGTTCCCCGCTGGACGGGGCGATTGATCAGGGAGTGTGGCGAGAGAAGGGGACAGGGCGGTATTTCCCGTTCTACATCGCCCGATGCGTCCCGGCCCTGTTTCTGGGACACGAACGGACGGGGCGGACCGCGTATCAAGACGCAGCCCTGGCGGCGGTCTCCTTCATCTTGCGGTTTCGGTTCCCGGATGGCTCCTTCCCTCAGGTCGTATACCGCGATGGGCGGATGAACCGCTACCCCCAGTGGGTTGCCGGGGTGGGGGACATCCTGCGGGCGATGGAGGAGGCCCGCCGGTACGGGATGGAGGTCCGCCTGGAACCGACCCAGGCCTGGCTGCTGCGGGGGGTGCAACTGCACGGCGGGGTCGCCACCGCCCACGGCTTCGGGGCCGTAGAATCCCAGCAGCGTCCGCCGGACCGCCCCGACCTCCGCGACCTGCTGCCGGTCTGCGGCTGGGCCGACAAGGCCTTCCGCTACATGACCGGCGCAGTCCATGGAACCCACTATCTGCCCGACCCGCAATCGCCGGTGGAGGTGGAGATGGACTGCGTCTTTCGGGGAGAACGGTGCCTCTATCAGGAGACGACGGCCGCCATAGAGATTCGCGGCGAGCGGGGCTGGCGCTACCGCTGGGTGAAGGGCACTCCCTGGGCGGAGGTTGGCCCGTCACCATCTTTCATCGCGGAGAGCGCAGAGAACGCAGAGAAAGGGAAACCACCAAGGAATTTTCGCCGTCAGGGGTCAGTTGTTAGGGGTTAGTCTGTTTTCTATAACCCCTGACCCCTGACTGTTACACTTGGTGTCCTTCGTGCGCCTTTTGTGACCTTTGTGGTAGGCCATTACGGATGAACACGGATTTGGCCCCGTTTGGTGATTCTGCTCCCCGGGTCAGCATCCTTCTGCCGGCCTGGAACGAGGCGGAGTACATTCAGGAGTGCCTGGCGTCCATCCGCCGTCTGCGCTATCCGGATGTGGAACTGGTCCTCTGCGCCGGCGGGTCCGATGGCACGCTGGAGCGGGCCCGGCGCGCGGCGCCGCCCGGCGCGGTGATCCTGGAACAACGGCCCGGCGAGGGCAAACAGCGGGCCCTGCAGCGCTGCCTGGAGCGGGCCACGGGCGATGTCATCTTCCTGACCGACGCCGACTGCGTGCTGGACGACGAAACCTTTGAACGGACCCTCTCCCCCATTCTGCGGGGCGAGGAGGTGGCGACCACGGGCTCCCGTCGGCCTCTGGAGAGTCAGCGGGACCACCCGCTGGTCGCGTACCAGTGGTCCCACCATCTCTGGATGCAGCGGACGATGCCCCAGTACGTGGAGACTCTGGACGGCGTCAACGCGGCGGTTCGCCGGGACGTGCTGGAGGAGGTGGGAGGTTTTCGTGTGCCGGCGCCCATCGGCACCGACTACATGCTCTCCCGCCAACTGCGGGGCGCCGGATACCGCATCCGCTTCGTCCCGGAGAGCCAGGTGCAGACGGCGTACTGCACAACCCTGGCGGAGTACGTGCGCCAGCGTTCCCGCTGGTTCCGCAACCGCTTCCTCTACGGCCTGCACTACCGGAACTGGCGGGAGGTGGGAGGTCATCTCTGGGCGGCGCTGACCGGGCTGGGTATGCTGGCGGTCCCGCTGACCGGCGGCCTGGGAAGCCGTCTGCTCTGGGGCCTGTGGCTGGCGGCGCTGGGGTACCTGGTCCTCAGCCAGGTCCGTTTCACCCTGCGGGCCCGAAGAGAGGGGTTGCGCCTTCCCCACCCATGGCAGTATGGACTGTTTCTGGCGTACATGGTCGTCGGTTGGGCGGCCAGCGGGTGGGGCCTGGTGGAGTCCCTGCTCCCCGGGCGGCGGTGGAGATGGTGAGTGAAACCTCTGCACCATCCAGGCCAGCGGGGACTTCTGCGGAATATATTCTGGCTGCTGGTGGGAAACCTGGCTGCCCAGGCCCTGGCCGCCGGGATGGGCCTGCTCCTGGCCCGAGGGGTTGGGCCGGACGGATATGGCCTCTACGCGACCGCGTTCTCCCTCGCTATGGCCTTCACCTACACCGCGCTGATGGGATTGGATAGCATCGTGCCCCGGGAGGTTGCTCAGAATCCCCACGCGGCCGGACGCGTTGCCCTCAGCGCTCTCTACCCCGCCCTGCTCTGGTTCCCCGGGCTGGTCCTGCTCATCCTCGGCGCGGGCTGGGCCCTGGGGTATCCCACCGACGTCCGCGCGCTCCTGCTTCCGGCGGCCCTCATCACAGCACTCCGGGGACTGGTCAATCTTCTGCGGTCGGTGTTGCGCGGGCTGGAGCGGATGGACCTGGATGCGGCGGTTCAGACCATAGAGAACGGTCTGGCATTGTTCGGCGTCGGGGTGGTCCTTCTTCTCTCCCCCTCGGTTCTTGGGGCTGCCGTCGCTATCCTGACCGCCGAGGTTCTCGCGCTGCTCCTATCTGGATTCTGGACGGGGCGGTTGACCCGTCCGCGCGGCGGAGAATTTCGTTTGGCGAAGGAGATGGTTCTGGCCGCTCTCCCCATCGGGCTGACCTTCACCCTTATCGGGCTGAACCTGCGGCTGGACATCCTGCTTCTCTCCCTTTTCCGGCCCGCGGGGGAGGTGGGGTTCTACAGTGCCGCCGTCAGCCTGATGATGCTGGCCCGGTCTGTCAGCCTGATGGCGGCCGCGTTCCTGCCCCGTCTCTCCGCCCTGGACCGGAGGGATGAGGAGGCCTTCGCCCGACTGCGCGACCAGGGCCTGCAGTGGATTCTGGTCCCCGGCCTGGCGATCGGAGTGGCGATGGGACTTCTATCTCCCTTCTTAATGGGATTTCTCTACGGTGCTCCTTTCCTGCCCGCCGCCCCAGCCTTGCGGATTCTGGGTGGAGCGAGCATCGCGATGTTCCTCAACACCTACTTCTGGCAGGTGTTGATCGCCCGGGGGGAACAGGGAACGATTGCCCGGATCACGGCGGGCAGTCTGGTGCTCTCATCCGGGATTGCGCTGGCACTGATCCCTCAGTGGGGAGCCCTCGGAGCGGCCATCGCGGCCCTGGGCAGGGAGACGATGCAGGCGGTTCTCCTGGGCTGGAGTGTTCTGGTCCGGCCGCCGGGGACGATTCGGAGGAGGACCTGGGCCGCCTTCCTGGGAGCGGCGGCCGCGATGGCCCTGTTCCTCTGGCCCGTTCGGGAAACGACAGGTCCCAGCGCCCTTGCCTGCGGGGCCCTGGGGCTCTCCGCGTACTTCGTTGTTCTGGCATGGGGTGGGGTTATCCCGATAGACGGGTTGCGCCAGATGTGGCGATCCCTGCGATACTGGCTCCGGAAACTCGGGGGATGGGCCGCAGCGGCCTGGGTGGTGGCCGCTCTGGCCCTGATGCCCGGACCGACCCGCGCGCAGGCGGGTATCCCCGTCTTCGGCGTCGCCCAGTCCGACCTGAACGGCGATGGCCAGCCGGATATGACCGTCGTGGAATGTGCTTTCGCTTCCCCTCGCGACCGCATCCTGATCGTGGACCGCGCCGGGGATATGGGGACGGGATCCGACGTCCTGGCCGTCGCCGACTTCCGCGACGACGTCTGGATTTTTGACGTCGGGGCCGACGGGACGGCCCAACTCATTCTGATGTTTTCTCAGGATGGGGACCGCCGGATAGCGGACCTGTACGATGACCGGGACGACGACGGGCAGGTCTCCTACCGCGCCCGCTACCGCGCGGTGGAGGTCACCGAGTCCCCCCACTGGCACGTCCGGGCCATCGCCCGTTCCGACTGGTTGCTCCCCGACGGGCGAGTGAACCCATCCCTGGTCTTCCACATAGACGGCTACATCCTGCGCTACCTGGAGTGGGGGGAGGCCGCTCCGGCCCCCGGGTGGGCCCGCCGGGGCGCCACCACCGACGGCGGGGTAGACTGGGAACTGGAAGTGGTGGACGCCAATGGCGACGGCGTCGCCGACTACCAACTCCAGCGGATTCTGGCCCTCTCCCCGCCGGACGCCAACATCTTCCGGTCCACCCTGTACGTGAACCGGAGGCCCCGTCAGCCCGAGCCGTACCTGGAGGCCCTCTTCTGGCCCCTTTTGGTGGGCCGGCACAACTACGAGGCGTACAACTACTTTGACCGCCCGCCCGCCATCGCGGTGGATTGGGCCCGGGCCCGGATAGACCGGGTGGGCATCCTGGGGTACCCGATAGAACAGGGGTATCACATCAACAGTTGGGCTCGCTGGAAGAAGGGCGAGGTTAACTACGCCAACTTTGAGAACCCGATGGCCTACTACGACCTGGCCGGGGACGCCGACGGCCGTCCCGAACTGATGGTCCGCTTTGAGGTCTTCGCCGCCGGAGACTCTTCCTTCTCCCCGGAGGTGGCGCGGTCCGGCGGGCTCTCCCGGCCCTTTGTGCAGGCGGACTACTCCTGGGACCAGAATAACGACGGGCGCTGGGACTACGAGGTGAGTGTGGCCGGTTTTCACCCTGTCACCGACGCGGTCGCTTTTCCGGATTTCGCCGTTCGGACGGTCCCCTACGAGCGGGTCCCCGATTGGGTGCTGGAGCAGGAGTGGGCGGTTGCCACCTTCGTGGCGGCGGAGGAGGGCGGATACTGGAGCAGCGAAGGGATGTGGGATTGGAATGTCAACCGGGGTTTCCGGGACGGGAAACTGGTGGAGCCTTCCGGCCTGCGGGACCTGTATCTGCTGGGTCTGATCCCCGAACCGCCGCTGGAGAACTACGCCGACATCCGCCGGGGGATGCGGGGGGAGTACGCGACGGAAGGGGTGGGCCGTCCGACGCTGTACTGGAGTCCGGTGGACGGCCGCCTGCATCTGCGGGGCGCGCAGGGGGGCGTCTGGAACGTGGACGGGCGAACCGTCGTCCGCTATGCGGACCGGAACCGGGACGGATATCTGGACCAGTGGCAGGTCCAGATGCCGGATGGGGCAATGCGGCAACTGAACGTCCTCTCGGGGTTTCTCCTGTACACCGGGGATGGGGAGGTCATCCTCAAACGGGCAGACGTGGCGCTGGCGGCGTTTTCCGTCCAGCCGCCCCGTAACCGGTCCGAATGGCAGGCCCTGCAGCAGCGTCTGGAGGCGCTCCCGGCGCCAGTGCCCGCCGATGACCTGAAGGGCGTCCTGGCCCGGTGGGAGGGCCCCGAAACGCGCATCGCCGGGGCGACGGTCCGGGACCCGCAGGTCACCCATCGGGGGTTTCGTTTCATCCTGGAGGTGGGCCCGGGCGCGCGGGTCCTCTCCGGCGGGGTGGAGGGGTTCTCCCCGCCCTCGGCTCCCGGAGCCTACCGGGTCGCATGGGAGGCGGAGCGCTGGTCTGTGCGCCCGCTGACTCCGGCGGCGCCGGGCCTGGTGGCCCTGGAGGTGGAGGCAGGTCGGGAGGGGGAGGAGGCGACGGTCCGGGCCGTCCTGCGGAACTTCGGCCTGGAGGACATCCGCGAGTTCCCTCTCTGCGCGCGGCTGGAAGGGCCCACGGGCGCCGGGCCGGTCCTCACGGCCACCCTCTCCGTCCTTCCGGGCGAGGGAGAGCGGGAAGTGCTCTGGGGATGGCGTCCATCGGCGGCGGGAACGTGGAGGGTATCCGTCC
>JAGHZG010000096.1 GCA_017743275.1 Chloroflexota bacterium
TGGGAGAGGGGTGAGGTGTGCCCCGGGAGGACGATTTTCGTCCGCTGAATAGTTACTGTAATTTTTCCAAAGGGGGAACACAACCTATGCAAGGCCTGATCCAGCAGGTCCTGAACGCCCTTCAATTGGGCAGCGTCTACGCCCTCATCGCCCTGGGCTACACGATGGTCTACGGCATCATCCGCCTCATCAACTTCGCCCACGGTGATATTTTTATGGTCAGCACCTATGTGGCCTTCTTTGTGGGCACGGCGTTGATGGGCCGCCTCCTTCATCTCCCCGGCACCGTCGTCTTCGTGCTGACGATGCTGGCTTCCATGTTTGCGACGGCCCTGCTGGCGGTGCTGATAGAGCGTTTCGCCTATAAGCCGTTGCGCCAGGCGCCGCGGGTCTCTGCCGTCATCACCGCGCTGGGGGTGGGCCTTTTCCTGGAGAACTTCACCCTGGCGACCATCGGACCCGACCCCCGTTTCCTCCCCAAATTCTTCCCGGTGCAGACGTTCACCGTGGGCGGTGTCGCCTTCTCCAACGTCCAGATGATCATCATCGCCGTCTCTGCGGTGGTGATGCTCCTCCTGGATACCATCGTGCGCCGGACGATGGTGGGGATGGCCATGCGGGCCGTCTCCTGGGACAAGTTCACTGCTCCCCTGATGGGCGTGCCCGTGGACCGGATCATCTCCATCACCTTCGCCATCGGCGCCTCCATCGCCGCCGTCGGCGGGACGCTCTTCGGAATGGTCTACACGGTGGACCCGTACATGGGCATCCGCATCGGCTGGTGGGCCTTCATCTCCGCCGTCGTCGGCGGAATCGGTAATATTCGGGGGGCCATGCTGGGGGGCTACATCCTGGGTTTTGTGGAGATTTTCACCCCGGTGCTCCTGGCTTCCACCTACCGGGATTTCGTTGCCTTCTCCCTGCTTCTCATACTCCTGATCTTCCGCCCCTACGGCATCCTGGGCCGTCCGGTGGCGCAGAAAGTGTAGGAGGCCGGCAATGACCCAACTCCTTACCCCTATCCGCAACGCCCTGTCCCGCGCCCTGGCCCCCCTTCACGCGGCCTACGCGTCGCTCCCCGCGCCGGTCCGCCGCTGGACGATGCCTGCGTTGCTGGTCTTCTTCTTCGTCATCGCCCTTCTCTCCCCCTCTTTCCTGAACCTGTACTGGCAGCAGATACTCATCTATGTGGGCATCAACATTATCCTGACGGCCAGCCTCAACCTGGTGAACGGCTACATGGGGGAGTTCTCCGTGGGCCACGCCGGGTTTATGGCCGTGGGCGCGTACGTGGCCTCCATTATGACCGTTTGGGTCTTCCCTCGCTGGGGATTGAGAGAGTACGTCCCGTACCTTTTTCCTCTCGCTCTGCTCATCGGCGGGCTGGCCGCTGGCCTGACGAGCCTGATTATCGCTGTTCCCTCCTTCCGCACCCGGGGAGACTATCTGGCCATCGTCACTCTGGCCTGGAACATGATTGTCAAGAGCGTCCTGGAGAACGTGGACGCTATCGGCGGTCCCCGGGGCTTTATGGGGATGCAGAAATTGACCTCTGTTGCCTGGGTCTACGTTTGGGTCGTAATTACCATTTTTATCCTGCGCAATCTGGTCTATTCCAACTTTGGCCGGGGGACCCTCTCTATTCGGGAGGACGAGATTGCCGCCTCGCTGGTCAGCGTGGACACGCGGAAGGTGAAAATCACCGTCTTTGTGGTGGCGTCGTTCTTCGCCGGCATCGCCGGTGGGCTCTTCGCCCACATCATCCAGTTTATCAATCCCCGTTCCTTCTCCATCCTCAAATCCACGGAAACGCTGGTGATGGTCTATCTGGGCGGCATCGGAAGTCTGGGGGGGTCCATTTTGGGGGCAACGATTTATACCGTCCTGCTGGAATTGCTGCGCCCGTTGCAGGTCTGGCGGTGGGTAATCGGCCCGCTGCTCCTGGTGTTCCTGATGATTTTCCGGCCCCGCGGCATTATGGGGATGCGGGAGTGGCGCTTCCTGATTCCGCCCGAGGAGCGCCCGGAGGTGATTGATGCCCTGAAGGAACGGATTCGGAAGAAGCGGGGCCCGGCGGTCGCCCCTGCGGCTTCTGTCGGAGCCTCCGAGTGACGGAGGGGCCATATGCCACTGTTGCAAATTCGCGGACTCACTCACTACTTCGGCGGCCTGCGGGCCGTCTCCAACTTCAACCTGGACCTGGAGCCGGGGGAACTGATCGGCATCATCGGCCCCAACGGCGCAGGCAAGACCACGGTGTTCAACCTCATCACCGGCGTCTACCGTCCCACGGAGGGGGAGATTCTCTTTAACGGGCACCATCTGGTGGGCAAGCGCTCCGACCAGATTGTCTCTATGGGGATCGCCCGAACATTCCAGACGATTCGCCTGTTTCGCGACCTGAGTGTGCTGGACAACGTGCGGATCGCGCGGTTCGCCCGCACCCGGTACGGGGTTCCGGTCGCGCTCTTCCGGCTGCCGAAGTATCTGCGGGAAGAGGCGAAGAGTCGGGAGCAGGCGCTGGAACTATTAGACCTGCTGGGGCTGGCGGACCAGGCGAACTGGGTGGCCTCCAGCCTTCCCTATGGCCTGCAGCGGCGGCTGGAGATCGCCCGCGCGTTGGCCACCGAACCCCGTCTCTTGCTCCTGGACGAGCCTGCCGCCGGGATGAACCCGGGGGAGATCGCCGAGTTGATGGAACTCATCCAGTGGATCCGGCGGCAGTTTGATCTGACCATCATCCTGATTGAGCACCAGATGCGGGTGGTGATGGGCATCTGCGAGCGGATCAAAGTGCTGGACTTCGGCGAGACCATCGCCGAGGGCACCCCGGCGGAAATCCAGAACAACCCCCGGGTCATTGAGGCCTACCTGGGAGAGGAGGTCGTTGTATGATGGACGACAGACCACCAACCACAGACCACGGACCCCAGACGGCCAACGATGTGGTCCTCTCAGTGCAGGACCTGCATGTCTCCTATGGGGTCATCCGCGCGCTCCGGGGCATCTCCTTTGAAGTCCGGCGCGGGGAAATCGTCACCCTGATCGGAGCCAACGGGGCCGGGAAGTCCACCACCCTGCGGGCCATCTCCCGCCTGGTGCCCATTCAGCAGGGGAGCATCATCTTTGAGGGAGTGGATCTGCGTGCTGTCCCGCCCCACGAAGTGACCGCGATGGGTATCTCCCATGTGCCCGAGGGGCGAGGGATTTTCGCCAACCTGACGGTGCAGGAGAACCTGAAACTGGCCACCTGGGGGCGGAAGGACCCGAAGGAGATTCAGCGGGCCTACGAGCGGATCTTCTCCCTCTTCCCCCGCCTGGCGGAGCGACGGAACCAGTTGGCAGGCACCCTCTCCGGCGGGGAGCAGCAGATGCTGGCGGTGGGGCGGGCGCTGATGCGCGGCGGGCGGCTGATGCTCCTGGACGAGCCGTCTATGGGACTGGCGCCCGTGCTGGTGCGGGAGATTTTTGACGTCCTGCGGGAGATCAACGCCACCGGGACCACCATCCTGCTGGTGGAGCAAAACGCCCGCCAGGCCCTCAAACTGGCCCACCGGGGCTATGTTCTGGAGACCGGCACCATCGCCCTGGCGGGCACGTCCCAGGAACTGATGGATAATCCCAGGGTGAAAGAGGCGTACTTGGGTGGATAGGTGACGGCTGAAACGGCGGCAAAGCCGCCGTTTCAGCCACTCTGTAGATTTGGGTGTGATGGAACAGAGGCCTCTGTTTGATATAACCCCTTTTGTTCCGCTGACGGCCAGACGGAAGAACGTTCTCCGTTCCCCCAAGCAACATGGGTCGTCTTCACGCGATTCCCGTCCCTATCTGGAAGAATTAGGCGTTGAGATTCTGGATGCCCCTCAGCCCATCCAGTTTCAGCCCAATACAAACGAGCCGGTCCACCGCTGGTCGCCCTACGTGCAGGGATTTTCCGCTCAATTCGTCCAGAGAACTCTGGATCGCTATCGGGCTGAATACCGGGAGCCTGTTGTAGCCGACCCGTTTCTCGGCAGCGGTACGGTGACCGTTCAGGCGAAAATGAACGGTTACCCCTCTTTCGGCGTGGAATTGAATCCCCTTCTTCACTTTGTGGCGCGGGTCAAGGTGGCCACATGGAAAGTCCCCCCTGACCGTCTTCTGGAGACCGCCCTTCATCTCCCCACCGACCGCCAGACAGAAGCCCCCGCGTTTCTGCAGTCCGAAAAGCATTTCCGGCCCCCGGTACTCCGGAACCTGGAGCGGCTGAAGGGAGGCATTGACGCCTTTCAGCCCGCAACAGAAGAGGATGCCCACATTCGGGACCTGATGTTGCTGGCTTTTGCGTCCATTCTGATTGACTGCAGTAACCTCAAGCGTTCCCCGTGCCTGGGATATGCCCCTGGCAAGTTTGTTGAAGACGACGCCCCGTTTACCCTGTTCGCTTCCAAGATTGCCGCCATTGCCGGAGACCTTCGCCTCTGTCAGACGAAGTATCGGGACTCATTGGATACCCCGGCTGAGATTATTCTGGCAAATTCTATGGAGTACCAGCCACCCATTGGCTATGATCTGGTGATTACATCGCCGCCTTATATGAACGGCCTGGATTACGTGATGAACTACAAGATTGAGATTGGGTGGCTGGGCTTCGCCCGGACTCATCAGGAACTGAAGCAACTCAAAGACGCGATGGTTGTCTGTGATAATGTCTCTAAAGGGGTGGTTCGCCGATTCAGTGGTGTCTCTCAGCGGTACACCAATTCCTGGATTGAGCACATTAAGGCGGAAATTGCGGCCAATATCGCCCGCCGGGGCTTCTACCGCCGGGAAGACATGCCGGAAATCGTCCACAAATACTTTGACGATATGTATCGGGTCATGCGCAATGTCGCCCAGGCCATCCGGCCGGGAGGGCGTTTCATCCTGGTCGTGGGAGACAGTCTGATCGCCGATGTGTACGTTCCTACGGACCTGATTCTGGCCCGCATCGGTCAGGAACTGGGCCTGACGATTGAACGTCTGGAACGGGCGAGGGTCCGGCGTTCCGGCCAAATCCGCAGTTATCGCCTTCGGGAGACCATTATCACCTTGCGGAAGGGATAGGAAACATGCCGCATCGCGAAGACCTGGGCTTCCAGAGCCTTCCGGAAAACGGCTTGAAAATCGTCAGGGCCCGCACCCTGTTGGGCAACCTGCGCCTCTGGGAGATTCCCCGGTCCGAACAGGCCCTGGAAACTGTCGTGGAGGAAATTGGCCGCTCGCCAATCCCCGGGCTGTATGTTCTGCTGGACGAACGGGCCGAGAAAAGAGCCTACATTGGACAGACAGAGAAGAGATCAACATCCTGCTGTTCAATAGAGGCCGAATCACTCGCTTCTTACGAGGCCGTCTGGATGATGAGGTGTTCCTGGATGACGCGCGGAAAATCCTGATCCGCAGAGGGTTTCAGATTCAACAATGGGGCGAGAAGTACGCAACCATTGATAATCAGCCGGTCATCATCAGGCCAGGGAGTGAAAAACCGAAAGGGTGGCAGGTGACCTTTCGGGGGAGCAAATCGCTGGCCCAACTGAGGGCAGGGGAAGGTTTTCTCTTGATGAATAGGGGCGGGCTGGTTTTCCTGCCACTGTGCGAAGTGCGTGATTTTATTCTGTCCGTAGACGCTGAAGCGTTCCAGAGGGATACGATTGATGTCTTCCTGCGCTTTGAAGAAGAGCGGATTGTGCTCGTCTACAAGACCGGCGAGAAAGACGTCACCCGTTACTCGGTGGAGCCGTATCCGCCTGCCAGCCGTTAAAAAACCAGTCTTCCGGAGTCGCTATGTCCATCCCTGGTCCCGAAGATATTCTTCGCCACGAACTCCCCAACGGCATCGTTCTCCTGACGCGGGAGAACTTCACCAATCCCACAGTGGTGGTCAGCGGCTATCTGGAGGTCGGCTCCTGCGACGAGACGCCTCAGCAGGCCGGCCTGGCCGCCTTCACCGCCTCCGCCGTCACCCGGGGCACCGTCCACCGCACCTTTGACCAGATTTACGAGGAGGTGGAGTCGGTGGGGGCCTCCATCGGCGTCTCCGCCGGGGTCTACCACACCGGGTTCGGCATCAAATGTCTGGCGGAGGACCTCCCCCGCATCCTGGACGTCCTGGCCGATGTCCTCCGCCATCCGACCTTCCCGCCCCAGGAAGTGGACAAACTGCGGGGGGAAATCATCACCGACCTGGAGGAGCGGGCCCACGATACCCGCCGTATGGCGTCGCTCACCTTCCGGGAATTGGCCTATCCTCCCGGTCACCCCTACGGCCGCAGCGTGAACGGGTACATAGAGACGGTCTCCCCGTTGACGGCGGAGGACCTGGCCGCCTTCTACCGTACCCACTACACACCTCGCGGAATGGTCATCACCGTCGTGGGAGCCGTGAAAGCGCGGGAGGCGGTAGACCTGGTGGAGCAGGCCTTCGGTGA
>JAGHZG010000097.1 GCA_017743275.1 Chloroflexota bacterium
GGCAACCTCAGCCAGGCCGTTGACGGCCTGGCCCACCGGGCTCCCGACGATTTTGAGACACACCCGGCTGATTTCCAGTCAGCGCAGAGGAGGAACGGATGGGCATCCGTCCGGCGAACACCCTGTGGGGCATTTCCCTGCCCGCACCGGTGGAGGCCTTCCTTTGGGAAACCAATCCCTGGTGGCGAGGGAAGCCTGCGCGCCCCGTTCCCCCCTTCCGACGGTGGCTATTTGAACCTGCTCTCCAGCGGCTGAAATCCGGGCTGACCCCGGTCACCGTCCTCCGAGGCCCCCGGCAGGTCGGAAAAACTACCCTGCAGGAACAACTGATAGAGCATCTTCTGGAGCAGGAAAGAGTACCTGCGGATCACATCTTTCGCGTCCAGTTTGACGAAATTCCTTCCCTGCGAGGGATTGAGGACCCGATTCTGGCCCTTTGCCGCTGGTTTGAAGACCGAATCCTGAAAGGTACTTTCAACGAAGAGGCCCGGGCAGGGCGGTTGACCTTTGTATTCTTTGACGAAGTACAGAATCTCCCCGATTGGGCCCCCCAGGTGAAGGCCCTGGTGGACCACCATGCGGTGCGGGTTCTGCTGACGGGCAGTTCTGCCCTGCGGATTGAGTACGGGCGGGATAGTCTGGCCGGACGGATTTCCACGCTGGAATTGGGCCCGCTACTCCTGCGAGAAATCGCCGCCCTGCGCGGATGGGGAGAAATCCCCCCGCTTCTCCCCCTCAACGGCCTGCGGAACCTTCAGGAACCTTCATTCTGGCGGTCCCTTCGGGAGCAGGGACATCGTTATCGTCCGGTGCGGGACCGGGCTTTTGCCGCCTTCTCCGAACGGGGTGCCTATCCCATTGCCCATGCGCGGGCCGACCGTCCCTGGGAAGAAATCGCCGACCTGTTGAACGAAACGATTATCCGGCGGGTCATTCAGCACGACCTGCGCGTGGGGGAACGAGGCCGGAAACGGGACCAGCACTTGCTGGAGGCCCTCTTCCGCCTTTGTTGCCGGTATGCAGGCCAGGCCCCGGGACGCCCGCTCCTGGTCCATGAACTCCAGTCCGCCCTGGCGGCCAACATTGGCTGGCAGCGAGTACTGGCATACCTCCGCTTCCTGAACGATACGCTCCTGATCCGGCTGATTGATCCTCTGGAACTGCGCCTCAAACGTCAAAAAGGACAGCCCAAAATCTGCCTCTGCGACCCATCCCTTCGGGCCAGCTGGCTTCAGGAAACGATCCCGCTGGAACCGGACGCTCTTCAGCGCGCTTCTCATCTGAGCGACCTGGCGGGACATATTGCGGAAAGCACGGTGGGATACTTCTTTGGAAACATTTCAGGCCTGAATGTTGCCTGGTTCCCGGAACGGGGAATGGAGCCGGAAGTGGATTTTGTCCTGACCGTCGGAGATTATCGGATCCCGGTGGAGGTCAAATACCGTCGTCGTATTGACGAATTCCGGGACACCCTCGGGCTGCGGGCGTTTCTGGAGAAAACCGTTTACCACGCCCCCTTCGGAATACTGGTCACCCTGACGGACGAAGTCTCCGTGACCGACCCGCGCATCATCCCGATTCCCCTCGCTTCGCTGCTGCTGATGCGATGACTGCAGAGATGGGCACCCCCCGAGTCCTCATCGCCGACGACGACCCGCAGATCAGCGGCCTGATCCGGGAAGTTCTGGAACTGGCCCACTGCCAGGTCCTGGAGGCCCGCTCCGGCGAAGAGACCCTGGAGGTCCTGCGGCGGGAGAACGCCTCGGACCGTCCGGTGGACGTCCTCCTCCTGGACATCCTGATGCCGGGGATGAGCGGCTACGAGGTCATCTCCCACGTCAAATCGGACCCCTTGCTGGCGACCACCTCCATCATTGTCACCACCGCCCTGACCTCCATCACCGATAAGACTATGGGATTGGGGATGGGGGCCGATGATTACCTCACCAAACCCTTTGACCCCCGGGAACTGGTGGCCCGTATCCAGGTCATCATGCGCATCCGCGACACGGAGCAGGTCCTGCGCCAGCGCAACCAGGAACTGGCCATCCTGACCGAAGTCAGCCGGACCATTATCTCCAGTCTGGACCTGGAGGAAGTGCTGACGGCCGCAGTGGGGGGAGTCCGCCGAATTCTCCCCGTCGCCGCGGGCGTGCTGGTCCTGATGGACGAAGAGACCGGGGATATGATCTTCCGCAAACTGGTGGCGGGGAGCCATCCCCTGATGGGCCGTCCTCTTCCGATGGACCGGAGCATTATCCGCCACGTGGTGGCGACCGGACAGCCGTATCTCACCAACGACGTCTCTCTTGACCCTATCTTCTCTCCTCAGGTGGACGGCTGGGGGCCGCAGACGCGCGCCGTCCTCTGCGTCCCCCTGCTGGTACGGGAGCAGGTCATCGGGGCCCTGGAACTGGCGGATAAGATCGGGGGACCGTTCACCGAGACGGACCGGGACCTCCTTCAGACGCTGGCGGGCTCCGTCGCCGTGGCGGTGGAAAACGCCCAACTGTATGCGGAAGTGAACGACTACGCCCGCGCGCTGGAGCGCTCCCAGGCCCAACTCATCCAGGCAGAGAAGATGGCCGCCATCGGCCGACTGGCCGCCTCCATCGCCCACGAAATCAACAACCCCCTTCAGGCCATCCACAACACCATCCATCTGGCTATGACCGACCACCTCCCACCGGAGAAGCGAGGGGAATACCTGGGGATGGCGCAGAAAGAGGTAGAGCGGCTGATAGAAATCGTCCAGCGGATGCTGGAGTTCTACCGCCCCTCCAAAGGCGGCATTGTCCAGACAGACGTCAATTGTCTTCTCCGGGACGCGCTGGCGATTGCCGACAAGCGGCTCCAGCACGGCCGCATCCGGGTCTCTGCCCGTTTTGCCGACGGCCTGCCGCCGATCCTGGGCGTTCCCGATCAGTTGACCCAGGTCTTCCTGAACATCATCATCAATGCGGTGGAGGCGATGCCGGAGGGCGGCGACCTGCGGGTGGGCACCCTGCTGACGGACGACCGCCGCTGGGTTCTGGTGGCCTTTCAGGATTCCGGCCCGGGCCTGACCGCCGAACAAATCGCGCACATCTTTGAGCCCTTCTACACCACCAAGCCCAGCGGCACCGGATTGGGTCTGGCGATCAGTTACGGCATTGTGGAACGGCATGGAGGGACCATAGAGGTCTCCAGCCAGCCGGGACAGGGCGCGACATTTGTGGTCCGCCTGCCCGTCCCGCTGCCGTAGCCGTAATAAAAACACAGCGAACGCGGAGAGCGCCGAGATTCTCAACAATGCTCTGCGTACTCTGCGGCCTCTGCGGTAAAGAGCCCTTCGTGCCCTTCGGGTCCTTCGTGGTTTTTGAAAGGAGAAAGAATATGCCGGAGACCCGCGTCCCTCGCATTCTGGTGGTAGACGACGAGGCGACAACCCGGATTTCCCTGGCGGAACTGCTGCGGCTGGAGGGGTACGACGTCAGCCTGGCCGCCAGCGGTGAGGACGCGCTGGACATCATTGACCGTCATCCCGCATTTGACCTGATGGTCGTGGACATCAAGATGCCGGGGATGGACGGCCTGCAACTGACCGAGGCCGTCCAGCGGCGTTCTCCCGATACGGTGATTATCCTCCTCACCGCATTTGGGACGCTGGAGACCGCCATCCAGGCCCTCCGTCGGGGGGCCCACGACTATTTGTTGAAGCCGTGCCCGATCTCTCAGATTCTGGAAAGCGTACGGAAGGGCCTGGGCAAGCGACACCAGGAGCAACAGCGAAAAGAACTGGTCTCCCGCCTGGAGCAGACCCTTTCGGAACTGCGGGCCATTGAACAGCCGGATGTGGCCATCACACCGCCGCCCGCGCCAGTGGAGCGGTACCTGGAGGTCCAGGATGTGCGCCTGGACCGGGAGCGCCATCAGGTCTGGATTGGAGATCGTTCCGTGGACCTGACGCCCACCGAATTCAAGTTGCTCTCCTACCTGATGGAGCGGGCCGACCAAGTTTGCAGTCCCCAGCAGTTGGTCCGTCAGGCCCAGGGGTATGAGACCGACCCCTGGGGCGCGCGGGCCATCGTTCGCGTCCACATCCGGCGTCTGCGGCGGAAAATGGAACCCGACCCTGCCCGGCCCCGCTATATTGTCAACGTTCGCGGGGTGGGATACACATTCCCCCGAGTACCTCCGGAACCCACCGAAGCCGAAGAGGACGTCCTGTAACCAATTCGTAACCGCTTCGCAATCCCCCATTCGCTCATTCTGTGGTACGCTACAGGCGTACGATCGCCTTTTCAGGCAGATTCAGCCGTCTCGAAGGAGATCACGGGCAGAATGAGCGAGGGACCTCTTTTCCCCTCTCTGTTATCCTCGGGCTGGATGGAAACCGTCCAACAGGCCCTGGCAACCCTTCAACGTGGGATTGGAGGGGAATGTGTTTTGCTGGCTGGGGAGCAGGGGGAAGTGATTGCCCAAACAGGCGTTGCAGAGGACATCCTGATGGAGGACCTGCTTCCCATATTTATAGAGGAGGCGGCCCTGACGGTTCGCCTGGGAAATCGCATTGGAGACGGAACGGGCATCAGTTTGCATCACTACGAAGGGGACCGGCACCAGATTTATGTGGGTGTGGCGACCCCGAGTGGCTTGCTGCTGGTTGTGGTCAGCCGTCAGCCTCCCCCGCGCCGCCTGGGCGTCGTATGGCTCTTTATGCGGCGCACCCTGCAGGAGTTGAGTCGCCTTTTATCTCCTCCGGAAGAGCCACTGGCGCGGCGAAGTGGGAGGGCCAGCCGCCTGACCCCGGAGCAGGCTCGTGCTCTGGGGCTCTGGCTGGAGGAATGAGCAATGATCGGGTGATTCTCCGAGGAAAGAAAGGAAGAACGATGAGTTCCTTCACCATGGCATCCCGACAATGGCGATGGATGGAGCGGGCTTCCGGCGATACTGTCGGAGAGCGGCCCGGAAATCTCTCGCGAATTCAACGCCTGCGGCGGCTCCTGCGGCGGACCATCCGCCGGCGCCGTTCCCGTCAGGAATTGCCGCGATAGTGGCGTATTGGGATGATATAGGAATTCCCGGCAGTGAAGGGAAGATTCAGGGGATTTTGCGGCAGACCGCAAAGATGTCTGACGCAAAATCCCTGTTATTTTTCCACTTGCCAAAATCGGCCGGATTGGGTATAATCAATGGCGGAGAGGTAGCGTAGTCTGGCCTAACGCGCGCGCCTGGAGAGCGCGTGAGCCGAAAGGCTCCGTGGGTTCGAATCCCACCCTCTCCGCTCCTGGCCCCGCCCCCATATGGGGGCTTTTTTGTTGGGGGACGACGGACGACAGACCACGGACCACAGACCACAGACCATAGACGACGGAGGGCGCAGGCGCGCCGGTTGCCTTCCTTCCCTGTTGGGTTATAATTACGGCTGCTGGATACGGCATGGGTGTAGGGGCAACCCTTGCGGTTGCCCTCTTGCGGTTGCATACTCTGGCGGTTGCCCATCAGGGGCAGGGGGTATAGGGGCAACCCTTGCGGTTGCCCAGTGCACGGACAAACCCAGGGCAGGGGCAAGCCCTGCCCCTACAGGGGATTCTGAAGAGAGGGCGGCATGATTCAACTTTTATCCATCCTGGTTTTGACCTTCTCTCTGACCCTGGTCCTGCTGGGTCTGCTGACCCTGTGGCTGGAACGGGGGCCGGGGCGCTGGCAGGGGATTGCCGTGACGCTCCTGGGACTGCTGGTGGGCTCCGGTTATTCCCTGTTGGCCAGCCGGTACTCCATCCTCCTCTTCGGAGACCTGATCGTACGGGTGGACCTGCCCCGGTTGATGGCGACCGCCCTGGCCTACACGGTGGGGGTGCTGGGCGGAGCCGGGCTGGCCCTGAGCCTCTTCCTCTGGGTCACTGGCCGCTATCAGGTCTGGCAGATTCGTCGCCGGGTCATCGCGACGGTTCTCCTGGTGCTGATGCTGGGAATCCTGCTGACTTTCCTGGCTATCTGGCTGAGCCGCCGTCTGGGATAGCGAAGAACCCACGAAGGACGCACGATGATCAACATAGAAGAGGCCCGCCAATATTATCAGGGGCACGAGAGCAGCCACGATTTTGACCACGTCCTGCGGGTGCTGGCGCTGGCGGAGCGCATCGCCCGCGCCGAGGGGGGCGACCTGGAGGTGGTGCGGGCGGCGGCGCTCCTGCACGACATCGGTCGGGCCGAGGAGGAGGCGACGGGAGGAGACCACGCGGCCATCGGCGCCGCGCGGGCGCGGGAAATCCTGGCCAGTCATCCGCCGGAGAAGGTGGAGGCAGTGGTCACGGCCATCGCGTCGCACCGGTTCCGCAGCGGCCCGCCCCCCGCTACCCCCGAAGCGCGCGCCCTCTTTGACGCCGACAAACTGGACGCGATGGGGGCCATCGGCGTCGCCCGGGCCTTCGCCCGTGCCGGTGCCCATGGC
>JAGHZG010000098.1 GCA_017743275.1 Chloroflexota bacterium
TACTCCCTACTCCGTACTTCCTACTCCCTACTCCGTACTTCCTACTCCCTACTCCATACTCCCTACTCCGTACTCCCTACTCCGTCTCCCAAATCGCCGGTACCTTGAAACAGTTCTCCTCCGCGTCGGGGGCGTTGGCCAGGATGTCTTCCCGGGGGGCCGGGGGGCGGGGCTCGTCGGGCCGCATCACGTTGCGCAGAGGCAGAACCGTCGCGGTGGGCGGGATGGCCTCGGTGTCCAGTTCCTGCAGGCGCGCGGCGTATTCCAGGACCGCCGAGAGTTGCTGGCGGAAGCGCTCTTTCTCCTCTTCGGTCAGGGCCAGCCGGGCCAGGTCGGCGATATGCTCCACTTCCTCCCGGGTCAGGACCATGGTTCACCTCCTTATGGGGTAACTGTTCAGCCTCACCCCTCCCCCAGCGGCTTCGCCGCTGCCGCCACAGGCGGCGGGGGTGGGGTGAGGAAGTCTGAATAGTTACTTCGTGGGTTATCCATAATTATAACACGCCTGGGTATAGGGGCAATGCGGGGCCTATAAAGAAGCGGGGGGCATCGGCCTCCAGCCTTTGCCCCTAAACCCTCCGCTTCATCGTTCACTACAAGGACCGGTATACCTCCACCGTCTGGGCGGCGACGTGGGCCTGGGTGAAGTGGGTCAGGACCCGCTCCCGGCCCCGGCGGGCCAGTTCCGCCCGCAGCGATGCGTCGGCGCGGAGGCGCTCCAGGCACTCCCGCAGGGCCTCCACGTCCCCTTCCGGAAAAATCAGCCCCGCGTCGCCGATCACGTGGGGGATTTCCCCACAGGTGGAGCCGACCACGGACACCCCGCAGGCCATGGCCTCCACCAGTACTCGGCCGAATTGTTCTATCCAGTTCGGTCGGGAACGGGACGGGAGGACCAGGACGTCCAGACGGTGGTAGAATTCCGGCATGCGGGGGGACGGCAGGGTCCCCAGAAAGGCCACCCGTCCGGAGAGCGCTGGCGCGGCGGCTTTTTTTTCCAGGACGGGGCGCATGGGGCCGCTACCCAGAATCTCCACCCGCACCCCTGGCATCCCCGCGATGGCGTACAGCAGGAGGTCCACCCCTTTCTCCTCCACCAGTCGCCCGGCAAAGCCCACGGTGAAGGGCCGGTCGGCCTCCCGGTGGGGTGGGGGGGCGAAGTGGTCCGGGTCCACCCCGAACTGGGGAATGACCGCCAGCGGGCCGGTGTATCCTTTGGCCCGCCAGACCCACGCGGCGGTCTGGCTCCCCGCAATGGCCGCGTCCGCGTGGCGCAGGCAGTAGCGCTCAAAGAGGGAGAAGGGCGGAGGGTAGCGGCGCCGCAGGTTTTGCCAACTGAACCACAGGGTCCGACATCCGGCTCGCCGGGCCAGGGTCATCCCGTGGAAGGTTGCCAGGTTGTACGGCTCTTCGTCCAGGTGGACGATGTCGGGCCGAAAGGCGCGAATCTGGCGGGCCAGGCGCGGGTAGAAATGGAGATGGAAGTGGCCGTTGAGGGCCATGCGTTCCACGACCAGTTCGTAGCCCTCCGTGTGGGCCCGTTCCAGGGGGAGGACGCCGCGCTCGTCCTTCCAGAACGGGGGGACCACGACGCGCAGGTCCACCCCCAGGCGGGCGATTTCCTCCAGTTTTCGCTGGTAGGTGCCGACGATGCACGCTTTGGAGACCAGGAGCACCCGCATGGGATTGCAGATTGGTAACTGTTCAGCCTCACCCCTCCCCCAGCGGCTTCGCCGCCCGCCACAGGCGGCGGGGGTGGGGTGAGGAAGCCTGATATTTCGCAGATTGCAGATTGCGGATTGCGGATTGCAGATTGCAGATTATTCTCCGCGCACCATCTGGCGAGCGATGCGGTTGTGCCGCTCCACAATGGGGCCCAGGTCCACCGTCAGCAAATGCCCTTCCTCCACCACGACGCGGCCGTGGATGACGGAGAGGTCCACCCGTTGGGGGGTGCAGAAGACCAGGGCGGCCACCGGGTCGTGGAGGGCGCCAGCGTAGTCCAGACGGTCCAGGCGGAATCCGATGAAGTCGGCGGCGAAGCCGGGGGCCAGTTGGCCGATGTCGTCCCGGCCCAGGACCGCCGCGCCGCCGCGCGTCGCCAGATAGAGGGCCTCCCGGGCCGTGAGGCCGCGCGGGTTGCCCGTGACCCGCTGCAGGAGCATCGCCATACGGGCCTCCGCCAGCAGGTGGGAGGAGTCGTTGCTGGCGGAGCCGTCCACGCCCAGTCCAACCTTGACGCCCGCGTCCAGGTACGCCCGGACCGGCGCGATGCCGGAGGCCAGCCGCATATTGGAACTGGGGCAATGGCAGACGCCGGTCCCGGTGTGGGCCAGCAGGCCGATTTCCTCGCCGTTCACGTGCACCCCGTGCGCGTACCAGACGTCGTCCCCCACCCAGCCCAGGTCTTCGGCGTACCCGACGGGCCGGCGGCCGAACCGTTCCAAGCAGAACTGCTCCTCGTCCAGGGTCTCCGCCAGATGGGTGTGGAGGTGGACGCCGCAGGCGCGGGCCATTGCGGCCGCCTCCCGCATCAGGTCGGGGGTGACGGAGAAGGGGGAGCAAGGGGCCAGGACGATGCGGAGCATGGCGTACCGGTTGGGGTCGTGGTACGTCTCCACCGCCCGTTGCATGTCCTTCAGGATGAAGTCCTCGTCCTCCACGACCCGGTCGGGTGGGAGGCCGCCCTTGCTCTCGCCCAGACTCATCGCGCCCCGACTGGCGTGGAAGCGGATGCCGATCTCCTGCGCAGCCCGGATTTCGTCGTCAATTCGGCAGCCGTTGGGGTAGATGTAGAGATGGTCGGAGGCGGTGGTACAGCCGGAGAGCATCAGTTCCGCCAGCCCGACCAGCGCGCTCACGTAGACCGCCTCCGGGGTCAGCCGGGCCCAGATGGGGTAGAGGGTCTTCAGCCACTCAAAGAGGGTCGCGTCCTGCGCGGTCGGAACGGCGCGGGTGAGGGTCTGGTAGAGGTGATGGTGGGTGTTGACCAGGCCGGGCAGGACGACCATGCCCTGGGCGTTGATGACCTGGTCGGCGGTGGCGGGGAGTTCCGCCGTCGGCCCGACCTGCTGGATGACCCCATCGCGGGCAAAGAGTCCCCCGTCGGGAATCTCCCGCCCGGCATCGTCCATCGTGACCAATAGGGTGGCGTTTCGGAGAAGAAGGGTTGGCATTGGGCTTTGTTCCTTTCGCGTAATGATCTACCACAAGGCACGAAGGGCTCACAAAGGACACATTTGGAGCCTTTGTGTCCTTCGTGGTTTTTTACAGAAAGGCTCTCTGGCAGGCGGTTACCCTTTCGTGCCTACATCCACTCCACTTCCCCGTTCTCCAGGTTGTACCGGGCACCGACGATGCGCAGGGTGCCGGTGTGTTCCCGTTCCGCCAGGATGGGGGATGTGGCCCGGAGGTAGGCGACGACGTGTCGGATATGGGCGTCTATTGCGTTGGAGAGGGGGTCGCCGGGGAGCCGCCGGGCCTCCTGGACGGCCGGGAGGATGGCCTGGACGATGGCGGCGATGTGGCCGGAGACCTCGTCGCCGTGGAGTGTAGCGGTCACGGCGCCGCAGCGGGTATGACCCAGGACGACCACCAGGGGCACTCCCAGATGCTCCACGGCGTACTCTATGCTCCCCAGCGCGACGTCGTCCACCACATGGCCGGCCGTGCGGACGACGAAGAGGTCCCCCAGCCCCTGGTCAAAGATGATCTCCGGGGGAACGCGCGAGTCGGAGCAGGCCAGGATAACGGCGAAGGGGCGCTGGCCGGGGAGAATCTCCTCCCGGCGCGCAGCGTCCTGGTGGGGGTGGACGGCCCGACCAGCGGCGAAGCGCCGGTTCCCCTCCCGCAGGGCCCGAAGGGCCTCCTCGGTATGGCAGGTGGGCAGTTCCATTGGTGCAAGCCTCCTGATGGCGGTGGTAGGACAACTGCTTGCAGTTGTCCTACTGTCGGCGACCGCCCTTCAGTCTCTCTTGGAGAAGGGCCAGTTCCTCCCAACGTCCTTCGGCGGCCAGTTTCGCCTGCTCCATCCAACTGGCCGGGTCCATATACGGCCAGCCGGCATCCACCAGCGCCTGCTTGACCCGGCTGTAGTCGGCGGTTGCCAGGGCCTGGAAGGTGGTGATGCCGACGGAGGCCAGGACTTTGGCCACTTTGGGGCCGATGCCCTCTATGCGGGTCAGGTCGTCGGGGGGGGCTTCGGCGGGCGCCGCGACGGCCTCGGTGGGTACTGCGACAGCCTCAGCGGGAGCGATGGCCTCGGCGGGTGCCGCGACGGCCTCAGCGGGAGCGGCGGCGGGCCGGATGGCCTCCGCTGGCGGAGCCGGAGCGGGCGTGGGCGCCGCTTCGGCGCGGCCGACCTCCTCTTTCCGCCGCTTGCGGGTGAACAGCCAGACCAGGTAGAGGACGAGCAGGATGAGCAGGATGATAATGACCAGCCAGAGGACCGTCGTCCAGAAATTGCTGGCGAGGACCGGTGCTTTCATAGCGCGCCTCCTTTTAAGGAATGAGTCCACTGTAAACGAGTCGCAGAGAACGCGGAGAGCAGAGGTTTTCATTAAAATTGCTCTGCGTACTCTGCGGTCTCTGCGGTAAAGAGACCTTTTTGCAGTGGAGTCGCAGAATGGAATTCGTATAGTCGTTAATTGGCACAATAAAACGGGGGGATTTTGCGGCGGACTCGCCGCAAAATCCCCTCTCTGCAGCGCATAGACCTACCCGACCGGTCGGAAATAGCGGATGTCGGTGATGCTCCCCCGCCGCTCCGCGGGGTCCTTGAAGACCGCCTCCACACACATCCCGATGCAGACGTCCTCCGGGTCCACCTCCCCCAGGTCGTGGACCAGCCCGCCGTCGGTGCCGTCCAGTTGGATGAAGGCGATGATGCGGGGCTCCGGCAACGGGTTGCCGTCCAGGTCTACGTGGACGACGGTGAAGGTATGTACCCGGCCGGTGATTGGCACTTCCACCCACTCCTCTAAGTGGGCGAAGCAGCGCTCACAGTAGAGGCGGGGCGGGACGTAAATCAGGTCGCAGTGGGGGCAGTGGACACCCCAGAAGCGGCCGCTGTCCTTGATTTCCCGGAAGAATCGCTCTCCGGCGATGCCGGCGGTGTAGCGGTTCTGGATGGGGACTTCCCCGTACCAGGCCTTCGTCTGGGGGGTATGGGTGACTCGTTCCATGAGGGACATGGTACCTCCTCACTCCAGCGGCTTGAAGTAGCGGATGTCGGTGATGGCCCCTTCCCGCTCTTCCGGGGGTTTCCAGACGGCCTGCACCCGCATACCAATCCGGACGGCCTGCGGGTCCACCTCCCCCAGCAGGTGCAGGATGCCCATCCCCGGCGACGCGCCGTCTATGGCGATGACGGCGGGGATGAGGGGATGCTCCAGCCGTACCATATCCCAGCGGATGTAGCAGAGGGAAAAGGTGATGACGGTGCCGGTATCCTGCAGGGGGACGAACCCGTCGGTGGGGACGAAGCAGTCCTGGCAGAACATGCGCGGGGGCACCAGCACTCGCCCGCAACTGGGGCAGTGTACCCCGACCAGCCGCCCGGCCTTCAATTCCGCCAGGTAGCGGCCGATGGCGATTCCGGCGTCCCAGGCGTAGCGGGCACCGGGCACCCAGGTCTCAAAGAGCACCCGCCCGGCCTCAAAGTCTTCCTCGCTGAGATAGACAGTGTCGTATACACGCTCTTTCATTTTACACCCCCAACACGATAACCGTTCCCACCTGCATCAGGTCGCCCCAGGCCTGGGCGACGCCCCGTTTGGGTTGACCGGGCACCTGGCGGGCGCCGGCCTCCCCCCGCAGTTGCCAGAAGAGTTCCGCCACTTTCATCAGGGCCGCCGCGGAGATGGGGTTGCCCACGCCCAGAAGCCCCCCGCTGGGGCAGACGGGCAGGTCGCCATCCCGCTGAGTGATGCCCAGCGCGGTCGCCTCCGCTGCCTTACCCGGCTCAAACAGGAGCAACCCCTCCAGGTGGTGCAGTTCTTTGTAGTCAAAGGGGTCGTAGGGCTCGGCGATGTGGATTTGCTTGCGCGGTTCGGTGATACCGGCCATCTTGTAGGCCATCCGAGCCGCCTCCTCCACGTAGGTGGGGTAGGAGAGGTCGCGGTTGGTCCAGTAGGCCGTATCCAGATTCCAGCCGACCCCCTCTACCCAGACGGGCTTATGGGTGACCCGGCGGGCGACGTGCTCCGCCGCCATCACCACCGCCACCGCTCCGTCGGTCACCGGGGAGACGTCCAGCCGCTGGACGGGCCAGGCCAGCACCTCGGAGTTCAGAACGTCCTCTACGGTGATATTGGGATCACCCAGTTGTGCGGCCGGGTGGTCGGCGGCGTTGCGCTT
>JAGHZG010000099.1 GCA_017743275.1 Chloroflexota bacterium
CTCCGGGATGGGCGTCGGCGTGGCGGTGGGAACCGTCCCGCCGCAGCCCGCCAGCCCACCCAGCAGGGCGGTCAGCGCGGCCAGCAGGGTGATGGTGGACAGAAAGACCTGAAGAGCGCGGTGCGTTTTCATTGGACTTGCTCCCGAATTCGTTTTGTAGGACAACTGCTCGCAGTTGTCCTACATTCGTTCGTTATGCCGGGCGCAGGTAGGCGACGGCTTTCTCTTCCTGGCTGTTCATCACCACATCCAGAAGTCGGCCCTGGCAGACGGTGGGGATGTGGATGACCCGGACGACGTCGGCCAGCGGCGCGTCGGCGGGGAGCAATTCGGGCAGCGCGTTGGGGCTCCCCTCAAAGAAGTCCTGGCGGAAGAAGTCCCCCTCGTCGGGGTAGAGGGCCAGCGGGTAGATGTTGGCCTCCACCAGGTCCTGGAAGAAGTGGGTGCCGTGGGAGACCTCGGGCATCCCGGCCGGGCCGGCGAAGGCGACCTCCACCAGGACGGACGTGTTGTAAATGTCGGCGTAGCCCACTTTGACGCCGAGGGCGACGTTGGAACTGCCCCACCGTCCCGGCCCGATGAGGATGTACCGGCGTCCCGCCAGTCGCTGGTTGATCCGCCCCACTACCCGACCGACCTCGTAGCGAGTGGTATCGTCCGGGAGGGCCGCGTAGCGGCGCGGGTCCACGTACACGACGTACTCAATCCCGGAGACGAAGCCGTCGGGCACCATACGGGTGGCGACGAAGAGGATGTCTTCCGGAGCCAGCGTCGTCGGCAGGGAGCGGGTCGCGGCCCCCTCCCGGCTGGATAGCGGGCGGCACTGGAGCAGATGGACGACGAAGCGGGGGCGCGGACGACCGGGGATGATGTCCAACGTGAACTCCACGTCCACGGGCCGTCCGTACGCATGGGCCAGTCGGCGCAGGATAGTCCGCATCAGGTCGGGGAAGGACCGTTCCCGAAGCAGGCGGTCAAAAGTGAGGACCAGACTGCCCGGGGGGATTTCCCCGATGGGAGGGAAGTCCGTCAGGTAGTCCCCCTGCCAGAAGGAGGCCAGGTACTCCAGGCCGGGGAAATCCCGGCGGAGGACCTGGGAAACCGGCAGGGTGCGGAACCTGTTCGCTTCCAGGTCAATGACGTCTATGAAGTGCTGGGAGTACTTGCGGACCGCCGCCGGGTCCGCTTCGGGCCGCAGGGTGGGGTGGCTCAGGGCGACCATGCGGGGGTAGTCCCCGGCGACGCGCTCCACCGCCCGGGTCCCCAGCCCGCAGACGATGCGCAGGAAGCCCTCTTCGGGGTCAATGCGCGGTGTCCAGCGGAAGGGGTTGCGGCTGAAGGCCACGCCCGCCACCTGGGGGAAGAAGTACCGCCCGTACCGGAGCCCTTCCACCCGCTGGATAAGGACGGCCATGCGTTCATCGTAGTCCAGCAACCCCACCTGTCGGCGATACAGAAGGGCATCGGGGTTGAGCGTACTGGCGTAGACCTGGCGGATGGCGTCCAGGAGGGCCTGCAGGTTCTCCTTCGGTGGGGCCTGATTGGGGCAGAAGATGCTCTCGTACTTGCCTGCGAAGGAGGTCCCGAAGTTGTCTTCCAGCAAACTGGAGGAGCGGACAATCAGGGGGACGTTTCCCAGACGGTCCAGTTCCCGGACCAGCGCGTCCACCACGTAAGAGGGAAACTCGCCTTCGGCAAAGCGGCGGCGGATTTCCGGGTACTCCTCCCGGATTTCCTCCTCGGTCTTGTACTTCTGGTCAAAGAACGGGTAGAGATTGTTGTGGGCGATGAAGTCGTAGAAGACGTCGGCGCCCAGGAAGATAGATTCCGGGATGACCACGTGTTCCCGGATGGGGAGAGGGTCTTCGGTGCCATCGGTCTGGAGGATTTTGTGGGCCAGCATCATCCCGGCGGCCTTGCCGCCAATTTTGCCCCGGCCGATGCGGCAGCGGCGGATGTTCTTCAGGTCGGTGATGTTGAAATATTTCCGCGCCACTCCGATGAAGCCCAGTTGGTCGCTGATCATCCCCCGGATAATAACGACGTAAATCTGCTGGAGATGGTGGATGATTTTTTCTCTCTTTTCCGGGGGCAACTGTTCGTACTGTTCCGCCTGAGGGAAGAGGAGGTCCCAGGGGGCCAGTTCGGGGTTGAAGGTGAGGATGATTTCCTCTTCGGGTCGGCGGGGGCGGAGGGCAGCGCGAACGATTTCTTCAAATAAAGAGTACGGGAGGTTCAGGGCGAAGTAGAAGTCGGTCAGATGGTCGCGGGTGATACGGACCCGTTCCCCCCATTCCTCTGCCGATTCCTGGAACAGGGGATCGGTCAGCCCTTCTTCTTGCTGGGTCAGGATTGCTTTCGCCCGGACTTCGGCCTCAAACTGCTCGGGGGTGATGACGCCGCGCGCGAACATCTCCTGGCGCATCCGCTCCCGAATCTGGCGGGCCAGGATAGGGTATTCGGAGAGGGCCAGGTAGATGGCCAGTACTTTGGGCCACTCGCGCGGGCTGGAGGATTCCATAGTTATTTTTATAAAGTAGGGGCGACGCATGGCGTCGCCCCTTTTTCTTCAGAAGGCCCGGCACCCGGCAGATTACTTCTTCCAGCCGGTGTCAATGGTGCCGTCCTTGATCCCCTTGGCGATCTCTTCCAGTTCGGCCTTCAGGCTGGCGGGCACCTTGGCATCAAACTGGTGGAAGGGAGCAATGCCCACGCCGCCATTCGCCAGCGTGCCGACGTACACGCCGCCCTGGAAGGTTCCTTCCTTAGCCATCTTGATGGCGTCCCGCACCGCGATGTGCATATTCTTCATCACGCTGGTCAGGATCACCGGGCAGTATTCGGCGGCGCTGATGCACCAGTCGGTGTCCACGCCGATGAGCATAGTACCGGGGTTATCCCTCACCGCGGCGGCGGTGCCCAGGCCCACCGGACCGGCGACCGGCATGATGATGTCGGCGCCTTCAGCGATCAACTCCTCACCCGCGCGGCGGCCGTCATCGGTGGACTCAAAGTTGCCCACAAAGAGGCCGTCGTCCTTGGCGGTGCTCCAGCCCAGCACCTGGACGTTGGTGCCGTGCTTCTGGTTGTAGTAGTTCACCCCGTACTCAAAGCCGACCATGAAGATGGTGACCGGGGGGATTTTGATGCCGCCGAAGGTGCCCACTTTGCCGGTCTTGGTCATCCCGGCGGCCAGGTACCCGGCCAGGAAGGCGGCCTCGTCGGTGGCGAAGGTCAGGCCCAGGACGTTGGGGATGGGCGGGTCGTAGGCGAAGTCCACGATGGCGAACTTGACGTTCGGGTTCGCCTTGGCGAACTTTGCCGTGTCATCCCCCAGCAGGAAGCCGACAGTGACGATCATATCGTAGCCCTGGTCAAGGAACAGGGTGATGTTCGCCGCGTAGTCCGCCTGCTGCTGGGACTCCAGGTAGGCGACATCCACGCCCAGTTCCTGCTTCGCCAGTTCCATGCCCTGCCACGACGTGGCATTGAAAGACTTATCGTCAATGCCGCCGACGTCGGTGATCATGCCGACGCGGAACTTCTTTTCCGGCGTCGGCCTGGGGCCGCAGGCGACCACCAGGGTAGCCAGAAGGATCAGGGTAACGAAGGTCAGTACCCACTTGCGCATGGTTTCTCCTCCTCAATGTGGAATGGATTTGGGGTTTATTTGTGGACACACAGAAGGCTTGTGGTGGGTAAGGCAAGTGCTGATCCGAAATGGCTCGCGCATCACCTCCTGACAAGATGTTGGGATGCGATGGATTGCACCCTTGTGCTTCTATTATGCCCCAAATTTGCCAGAAGTCAAGTCAACGGAGAGAGGGGTTTTGCGGCGGCTCCGCTGCCGCAAAACCCCGTTTTTTTCCCCTCCCTCAAGTTTGGCCTCTTCGCCCGCGGGGATAGAGGAAATATATTTTTCGTTTTCTACCCGCCGGGGACAGCTTCCAAATATCTTTTTCCGTCCCCTTTTCTAAGTTGAAGTTGCACATGGCGTAAGGTATCTGTGAGGCTGATGTGAGAGTGCTGATAAATGGGCGTTGGGTTTGGGGATAGAGATCTGTCAGACTTATCACGGAAAAATGAAAGTGATCGCGGTTCATTTTCGTCTATCATGATGGTGGCATAAACCAGTTGGCTCTGCATAAGGAGGTTGTCATGGAACGGGGAAATTCGCTGATTGGGTTCACCATTGTGATTGCCATCATCGCGGTGCTCCTGGGGGTGGCCCTGGGCGGTGCCGACATTCTGAACCCGCACCGGAGTGTGGCGCAGGCCCGGGCGATAGAACGAGAGTCGGAAATCCAGGCGGAGCGGGAGCGACTCGCGCTGGAAGTCCAGCGCCAGGAGGAGCAAATCCGGCTGGAGGGGCAACGGCGGCGGCAGGAGACTGAACTGGCGATTCTGCAATTTGCTGGCACTGTCCTGACTGTGGCCCTGGCGGCGGCCATTCTGATGGTGGCCTACGGCGTGACGACCTGGCTGGTTGCCCAGGGACGGCGGGTCGCGGCCACTCCTCCATCTGCCCTGCCGACGAACCCTCCGGCGGCGTCGCCAGCCCGGTTGACCATCTATCCCCGACCGGCAGGTGTTGCCTGCCCGGTTGATGCTGCTGCTCCGGGCCACGGGGGTAATGGGAGACAAAAAGTGGACTTTCCCCGCCCATCTCTTTGATTCCATCGCGGGGAGAGATGGAGGAGGTGTACCGTGCTTCCCAGGATGATAGAAGTCGGCCCTTCTTTTCCCTGTGAGTGCCTGCCGTCGGGGGTGGAGTGCTATTTTCATCTCCACGGCAGGATGGTCATGGTCCGGGGCGCCGGGACCCTGGCTCTGGTGTTCTACCGGGACGGCCGTCTGATCTGCGATTGTCCCGAAGCCCTGGCGAAGGGGGAGTGTCGGCACACCCGGGCGCTCCGGGCCGGCCTGTGGGCCCGCGTCTTCATGTGTCCCCAGGGGTACGGAATCATGACCCGCACGCTGGACTGGCTCCAGCGAGAGGTCCATCTGCCGGTTTCGCTCCTGACGGCAGTCCCGGAGGCGTCTGTCACGGTTTGCTGAAAGGAGGGTGCGATGAGCGGGGGCCCGTGGGAAGCGATATGTGGGGTGGTTCTCCTCATCGGGGTCTTTGCGTCGCTGTTCTGTTTGATTCTGGCCGTTATGGCCCAGCGGGAGCGGGAGGCTGTCGGACTCTTTGTGCTGGCTCTCCTCTTCTGCTGCCTTCTGGTGGTGGTCATTTCCCTTCTGGTCTTCATCTGAGGAAAGGGGGACCAAATGCAACCGTCTCTTTGCCTCTACACTTTCGTCCACGGCAGGGCTGTCTGCGTCGGCGTGGTCTGCGGGACCTCCGGCGGGGCGCTCCGGTAGATTGGGGGCCACGCTGGGGCAGGCGGCACAGCCGCCTGCCCCAAAACCCACTGTTGACGTCCCGGCCGGGATGTGCTACAATCGGGGCCAGGGAGGACGGCATGCTGGCAAAGATCGTCAAAACGACCAGTGACTTCCTGGCCCGGGCGCCGGGGCTCCTCGTGGTCATCGGTATGGGGATGATCGGGCTGAACTTCATCCTCCAGTTGCTCCCGGCATGGCCGGTCATCGGCTGGATGGCCCGGACCCACCTCTGGCTCCACGTGGGCCTGCTGCTGAGTCTGTTCGGCCTGCTGGTTGCCCGCGTTTTGTAAGTACTATCCGCGGAGCGGTGGAGATGAAACTCGTCTCGGAAATGACCTTTGAGGAAGCGTTCGCCGAACTGGAAGAGGTGGTCCGCAAACTGGAGGCCGGCGGGTTGACGCTGGAGGAGAGTCTGGCCCTCTACGAACGGGGGCAGGCCCTGGCGGCCTACTGCAACCGGCAACTGGACCAGGCCGAACTGAAGATCAGCCAACTGGCGCCGAACGGCGCGCTCCTTCCGTTTGAGCCAGGGTAACAGAGGGAGAGTTCATCGGAAATTAGAGCGCAACGCCAGGTTGCGCTATCAAGCACGGAAAAAGCCGTGCTCATCCGCGTCCATCCGCGTCCTATTTCCGATGAAGTCTGGTGTGTCCTGACTCTGTCGGGCCTGGCCGCTTTGTAGGACAACTGCGAGCAGTTGTCCTACAATCCTGGTACACACCCATAACGGACCGTCGGTTCACCACATGAACCTGCTTTTCCTGACCTCTCAGGTGCCGTACCCGCCCCGGCAGGGCGGCGCCCTCCGCGCCTGGGGGATGATTTCCGCCCTCGCCCGGCGCCACAGGGTGACCATCCTCTCGTTTCACGACACGGCGGAAGTTCCTCCTTTGCCCCCCGACTTCGGCGACATCTCGCTGGATGTTGTGCCGG
>JAGHZG010000100.1 GCA_017743275.1 Chloroflexota bacterium
AGATGTGTATAAGAGACAGGGAGTAGGCATTGGCGAAGGGGTGAGTGTGGGTGAGGGCATCGGAGTTGGAGAAAGGGGGAGCCAACCCATCGGAGACACAGCGATAGCAGGGGTGGGAAGCGTATCGGGGTGCGGCTGGCGTCGCAGCGCCTGAAGCGGTTCAGGCAGGTAGTAGGCGTATCGGTCAGGCAGAACCCGGAGCAGAGGCGGCAGGAGAAGCAGCGCGCTCCCCATCAGCGCGCACCCTATAGCCAGTATAAGAAGAAGCCGATCCTTCATCAGGTTTAATGAGCCAATGCCGCTAAAAGCGGCAAACGAAAGTGCTGCGATCCGGCTACCTGATCGTTTGTGCGAAGCGCTCCGGCGATTTGCGAGGCGTGGCGGCCGAAAGATGCCGCCAAACCTGTTCCCTACGCCAGCGCGACTTGCAGAGTGACCTCCCAGGACTGGTCCGGCCCCAGCGCCAGGTCCCACCCGGCCAGGGTGCAGGTGCCCTGATAGACCCGCTCGTAGCCGGCCTCGGAGTTGGAGACGGCCTCCAGCGGGAAGTGCCAGAGGGTCGCCGGAACGCTCAGGGTAAGGGTCACCTCGGGCTGACGCCCCTCCGCGGCGCTCCGGGGCTCACTACCAGCCGGACGCCCCTCCGCTTCGCTCCGTGGCTCACTACGAACCAGGTAGGGGAAGTTGAGGGTGAAACTGGTCACGTCCCGGACTTCGCCGGTGTCGGCGGGGCGGCGGGTGACCTTCTCACGGCCCCGCAGAATCCGCAGGAAGGCCGCCTCGCCCCCGCCGCCCAGGACGCCCCAGTTCATCTCCACGCCAAAGCGCAAGATGAATCTTGCGCTACTCATCAGGCGGTAGTGGACGGTCAGCAGGTCGTTGCCGGGGGTGACCACAAACCGCTTCTCCACCTGCACCGGGATGGGCTGGTCGCCCACCCAAACGGTTCCGTTCCGCGTCAGGATGAGGGTGAGGCCAGCAGGGTCCTCTTTCACCTGCACCCTGTAGGGCTGGTTGACGAAGTCCCCCTGCTCCCCGTACTGAGCCCGGTAGAAACCGTCCAGCGTCGTATCCGGGTGGAGGAAGTGGTCCAGGAACGCCGCCCGACGGTACCAGTCGTGGAACAGACGGGTGTGGACGTCCGGTTCTTTGACCCGCACGCCGTCGGGCCGGTCAGGCTGGCCGGGGAGGATCAGCCGGCTCTCCTCCGCGGCCCGCAGGAGTTCCTCGTGGTACCCCTCCCGGCGGCGGGTCATGGTGTTGAGCAGGTTGTAGCGGACGGCGCGCCAATCCCATTCCACCAGGGCGCCGCCGTACGAGGGCTTGAAGGTCAGCACCTGCCGGTCGGTGTTCAGGATGATCTCCGGACGCCCGTCAGCGTCCAGGTCGCCCTCTTCGGTCCAGACCCAGGACTCCCGGCCCTCGCGGGCGCTGTCGGCGATAGACTCGGCAGCGATGAGGTTGGCGTAGTTGGCGGCCCGGATGTGGAAGAGGTAAATGCCGCCGAAGAGGCCGTGCCAGTAGCCACAATTGCACTGGGCCGCCCAGACGTGGTCCAGCGCGCGGGCCTTCGCCTCCCCCTCGGGCATCCCGTGGACCTTGCGGCTGACCCAGAGGCCCTTCTTGTGCATCTGGTTGACCTCGTCGTAGCGGGCGATGAAGCCGCGCCAGAGGCCGCCGCGGACGAAGCGGAGGATGTCGGTCCGGCCCGACTCCCGCAGTTCCCGCCGGACCCGGCGCATGGCGGCGAAGTCGCGGGGCGGGAGAGCCCAGTCCATCATCTCCTCGTAGGACGCGCAGGAGAGGTAGACCCGCCCCAGTGGGGGGAGTTCAGCGGCGACCTCCCCCAGCGGGCGGGTTCGGAGCCAGTCGGCACTCCTTTCCAGCGCGGCGAAGAAGCGGTCCATCCACGCTTCCGGCCCCCAGCAGAGGTCCCAGGTGCCGGGCCAGAGGCCGAACTTCTCCCCGTCGTCCCCCATGACGGCGACGCCACCGGGGTGGGCCGACGCCTGGGCCCGCAACCAGTCCATCACCTCCTCCACCGGATGCCAGGGGATGGCGTAGCGGAGGTACATCACGTTGCCGAAGACGGTGACCGTATGCCCCTGCTCTTCGGTGACATAGGGGCCGAAGAGGTCGTCGTCGGTGAGGCCGGCCATTTTGAAGGGGGTGTCGTCCAGCAGGGTGTAGCGGACTCCCGCCTCGGCCAGGGGTCGGGGGAGGTGGGGCTCCCAGACCCGCTCCGCCAGCCACATCCCCGTGGGCTCCACGCCGAAGGTCTGGCGGAGGAACCCGGTCATACGGCGAATCTGACCCACTTTGTCGGCATCCGGGATGGAGACCAGGATGGGCTCGTAGTAGGCGCCGGTGAGAAGTTCCACCTGCCCGCGCGCCACCAGCGCGCGCAGCCGTTCTACGTGGTCGGGCCGGTGGGCCAGGAGCCAGTCCCAGAGGGGGCCGGTGTAGTGGAGGGAGAGGCGGACCGCCGGATGGCGCTCCAGGAGGCCCAGGATGGGGTCGTAGGCCCGCTCCGTCGCCGTGGCGAAGACGAAGTCAAAGTTGCCCACTGGCTGGTGGTTGTGGATGACCAGGGAGAGGTTCAGCATCCGGTTGACCTTTCCGAGTTGGCGGACAAATGATCAGAATCTGCCACGAATTGAGGCAATTACCTACCACAAAGGGCACAAAGTACGCACAAAGGACACAAAGGGATAAAATATTATCCTTCGTGCCCTTTGTGCGGCCTTCGTATCCTTCGTGGTTTTAATGAAACGGTTCTTGTCGTGGCAAAAAAGACCAATTATATGGCGCCATGGATTTGGAGTGCTCTCCGGTAGACCTCCACGTATTTCTGCGCCGAACCCTTCCAGGAGAAATCGGCCTTCATCCCGCGAGTCTGGATGGCGGTCCAGGCCTCGCGGTCCCGATAGACCCGCAGCGCGCGCTCCAGCGCGTCCACACAGGCCTCGGTGGTGTAGGCATCAAAGACGAAACCGGTGGCCCGGTCGGGCCGTTCGTGGTAATCCAGGACAGTGTCCGCCAGGCCGCCCGTCTTGTGGACGACGGGGACAGCGCCGTAGTGCATGGCAATCATCTGCCCCAGGCCGCAGGGCTCAAAGCGGGAAGGCATCAGGAAGAGGTCGCATCCGGCGTAGATGCGATGGGCCAGGGGTTCGTCAAACCGCAGGAAGACCCGCACTTTGTCCGGAAAACGGGCCTGGAGGGATTCCATCATCTGGTGGTACTCCGGGTCGCCAGTGCCCAGGAGGACGAATTGTACATCGCCCTGGAGGAGTTGCTCCAGGACCGGCCCCAGCAGGTCTATGCCCTTGATGGCGTCCAGCCGGGTGACCATGCCGATGAGAGGGGTCTCCGGGCGGGCTGGCAGGCGGGCTTCCTGCTGAAGGGCGGCCTTGTTGACGGCCCGCATCCGCAGGCGGCTCAGGTCGTACGGCTGCCGCAGGTAGGGGTCGGTGGCGGGGTTCCAGTAGTCGGTATCAATGCCGTTGAGGATACCGACGAGGCGGTCCTGCCGCCGCCGCAGCAGGGGCGAGAGGCCCGCCCCGGCCTCCGTCTCCAGGATGTCCCGCGCGTACTGGGGGCTAACAGTGGTGACGATATCGGCGCTGGCGATGCCCTGCGCCATCCAGTTCACCTGCCCTGCCGGTTCCACGTCCAGGTGCTTCACGTATTCCATCCGCGCGAAGGTGAGGATGAGCCGTCCGCAGGCCCCCTGGTAGGCAATGTTGTGGATGGTGAAGACCGACGCGATATGGCGGTACTCCCGCATGTAGCGGCCCTCGTAGGCCATCCAGGTGGGGACGGGGGCCGTATGCCAGTCGTTGGCGTGGATAATATCCGGAATCCAGCCCATGACCGGCAGGGAGGCGACGACGGCCCGGCTGAAGAAAGTGAACCGCTGGGGGTCGTCGTCAAAGCCGTAGATACGGTCGCGCGGGGAGAAGAACTTCTCGTCCCAGAGCAGGTAGACGGGCAGGTCGTCCACGGTAGTGGTGACCATGTGGACCATCTCCTCACGCGGTCCGACAGGCACGGGGATGGGTTTGCCCATCCGTTCAAAGTGGAACTGGTCGGGGCGGATGGAGCCGTAGCGGGGGATCATGAGGCGGACGTCGTGGCCCAGGGCGCGGAGCGCCTTGGGCAGCGCGCCCGCCACGTCGGCCAGACCGCCCACTTTGGCAAACGGCACCGCTTCGGCCGCCAGGAAGAGGATTTTCAGCCCTTTGTCGCTCATGGTTGGGTCTCCACAGTCAGAAGAGGTCGGATGTCTTCCCAAAGACGAGGTGCTTCCAGAATTTCAGCAAACGCTTCCACCCATCGCCGGATGGATTCCCGGTCCAGGGTCGGGTAATTCTCTGCAATCGCCCGGATGTCTGCCAGGTCTACTGGCCGATGGGCGATGGCTTTCAGGATGATCAGGTCTTCTGGCCTCGGAACCGGAATGGTCAGACCCGCCACGTTCACCAGTATGCGGCGTTCCACCATCTCCACCTCAAAAGGCAAGATGCCCAGGGATATGTCCACCGGAATGCCGCTTTCGGGATGTTGGAGTAAAAGGACCCGATGATGGCGGGCGAACTCCACCGCATCCGGTATTCGGGGCATCAATCCCTCCTCAGCAGCCACCTCCAACAGATGGGACAACCGGTCCACCGACAGCAGAATCACCGCATCTATATCTGCCGTCAGGCGAGGACGCCCCAGGAGACTGGCGGCAACGCCACCGATGATGACGCCCTGGTCGTCCATCCGCTGCAGCAAGCGAAGGACGGCTCGCAGGGCCTCAAGGAAAGACGGTGTAACCGGGGCTTCAACCGTTTCCTTCAAAAGCCTCCTTAATCCTGATCCAGCGGCGTCGGACTTCTGCTACTTCACGCTCATCCCGATGTTTCCAATCCAGACCCGCCTCCGCGGCAAAGGTCAGCAGGGCATTCAGTTGCTGCCAGCGAACGGCAGGAGGTATCCCTCGGCGCTCTTCCGCCTCTCGTTCCGCCACCGCGCGCCAGCGGGCGCGCAGGTCATAAGCAGATAGCGGCAGGTTCATCTCACACTTTGCCTCCGTCAAGGCTCAGGCCCGCTTTGCCTCCTCGGGTCAGGAACAACCTACCCGCCCCACCACCGGAAATCCACATCCGGGAAGACTTTGTCCAGTTCCCACAGTTCTTCGGCCAGGGCACGGTCGGGGCGGCCGGCCTCCAGGCTGGACATCAGTTCCTCAAACCGCTCCACGTGCGCGGTGAAGCGCTGGACGGCGTACTCGCGCGCCTGCCCGGTGGTGACCAGGAAGGGCCAGTCTGAGGCCTCCAGGAGCAGGAGTTCCCGCGCCGCCTGGTTGAGGACGAAGGCCTCATCGGGGGTGGCGCTCTCCGCCTTTTCCCGCGCGGTCCGGCTCATCCGCGCTTCGCATTCGTGAATGGGCGTCCACATCCAGTGGGTCTCCGGGTTGTCCCAGGTCCAGTGGCCGCCGCCCAGGCCCCAGGAACTCTCGGGAATCGCCAGCACCTCTTCGGGCGGGTACGCTTCCAGGTACTGGCTGGCCGTCATCAGCGCCACCCGGTCGGAGCGGGCCAGCAACCGCAGCACTTCCCGAATCCAGTCCACCCCCTCAAACCACCAGTGGCCGAAGAGTTCGGTGTCGTAGTTGGAGGCAATCAGGCCGACCTGGCCCGTCCCGGCGTGGTACTGCTCCAGCAGGTCGGCCACCAGCCAGACGAAGTGGCGGGCGTGCTCCCCAACTTTGTACTGCGCCCAGTCGGGGTGGTACCAGTCCTTGAAGGCCAGGTCCACCCGCGCGCCGGTGACCCGCCAGTACTGGAGGCCGGAGCGGTGGTCTTTCTTGTGGAACTCCCGGTAGTCAAAGTCGCCGGGGTAGCCCCAGTCGGCGGACCAGACCTGCATGCCGGTGCGGTTGTTGCGGCCGATGGCGGCCACCCCGGAGTGCTCGCTCACCACCCCCGGGGTGGTGTTGACCACGTAGTAGGGCCGATAGGTGCTGCGGGGCTGCTGGGGCGCGGCCAGTTTCTCCAGCGGGAGGACGTAGCGGCGGACGATGGCGCCGTAGGGGCCGATGGCCTCCCCCGCCGCCTTCCCCACCGGACGCCCCCCCTCAATGGCATGGGTCTCCACGAAGAAGCAACCCAGCCCCTCCTCGGCCAGCAACGTCTCTATCCCGGCGCGGACGGTGCCGTCGGGGGCAATGTAGGCGGGACGGTAGGCACACTCCGGGAGCCAGATGGCCCGCGGGGCCCGCCCGAAGTGACGG
>JAGHZG010000101.1 GCA_017743275.1 Chloroflexota bacterium
AGGGGGGGAGGGGTCTTCAGTCACACAAAAGTGTTAACCAATTTTGAACCATCCCTCGTGAAAGGCGCGAAATTCACAATATAAACAAGATTCTTTCCGTGTCCTTCGTGGTTGTTCCTCTATGCCTTTGGGGTGAAGTCCGGCGCCGGGGATGCCACGGCGAACACCTCCCGCTCAAAGAACCAGCGGAAGGGCGGCCAGCGGAAGAGGACGTGACGGGCCAAGCGGAACAGGACGTTCTCCTGGCGGTGCTGGGGTGGGGTGTCCAGCCAGACGCGGGCGCGGAATCCGTGGCGGCGCAATACCCGCCACAGGCTGAGCGGGCTCTGTTCGTTGACGTGGACCTCCACGTTGGCAGGAATCATCGCCCGGGGGTCCCGGGGGTAGGCCGCGCCCTGCCCCATCAGAATCCGCACCAGGCGGACCAGCGGGTAGGCATAGCGGTCGTACCAGGCGTTGGGCGCGGTGTGGATGATCAGCCGCCCGTCGGGCTTGAGGACCCGGCGGACTTCCCGGAGCGCCTGGTCCAGTTCCCACGGGTAGAGGTGCTCCACGATGTCAAACAGGAGCACCCGGTCAAAGGTCGCGTCGGCGAAGGGCAGGCGCCGGGCATCGGCCTGGTAGACGCCCGCCGCTTCGCCGTCCGCCACGGCCTGCCGGGAGAGGGCGACGGCCGCGGGCGCGTAGTCAATCCCATGCGCCTCCGCTCCGGTCCGGGTGCAATGGCGCAGAATCTCCCCCCGTCCGCATCCCACGTCCAAGACCCGCATCCCCGGGCCGATGCCCGCCACGGCGAAGGCGGCCCGCAGCCGGCGGGAGAGTTCCCGTCCCTCCGTGGCGACAAATTCCTGATACCCCTCGCAGACGGAGAGGAAGTAGTTGTGGTCGTACCGATCCGGCGGCACCGATGGGGCCGCCTCGGATGACATCGTATGCCTGACTTTCTTCACGGATAACTCCCACCTTCCAGAAAAGGCTAACCCCTAACGACTGACCCCTAACCCCTTCTTTCGCAGGGCGTCGGTCAGCGCGGCCCGCAGCAGGTGGATTTCTTCCACCTGCATGGCCCGGCTCAGAAGGACGTACACGGCCGCCAGCGCCAGAGATGCGACCGTCACCCGAATCAGCAACCCCCACACCCCGGAGGCGCCCAGTCCCCCCAGACGGCGCCGGGTGAGGTAGAGCATGGTCAGCGCGTGGGCCGTCCATTTGCCGGAATTGACCAGGACCAGCAGGGGGAGCGTCAGGACTCCGGCCGTGGCCAGCGCGATGGCCGTCAGGGCATACAGGACGGTGGTCCCCACGCCCACCAGCGCCGGAGTCAGGGTATCTTTACGGGCGTAGAAGGCGAAGATGAGCACCTGGTCCACCGCCGCGAAGAGCAGTCCTGGCAGGTGGCAGCGCAGAGCCTCCGCCACCGCCAGCGTGTCGGAGCGGGTGAACCCGCCGTGTTCAAAGATGAGCGCCACCACGGGGACCGAGAGGGCCAGCAGGCCCGCCGTCGCTGGGACGATGAGGAACAGGACCAGGCGGAGTCCCTGGGAGAGGGTGGCGCGGAAAGGGGAGGGATCCGGGTCGGCGGCCTCGCGGGACAGGGTGGGCAGAATCGCCAGGGAGACCGCCACGACGACCATTCCCAGCGGGAACTGGATGATCTGCGCCGCGTACTCCATCCAGGCGATGGCGGAGCCGCCGATGCGGGACGCCAGGTGGTAACTGAGCACCACTGAGAGCAGGTTGTCCACGATCAGGCCCGCCAGGACGGGCAGGTAGAGTTGCCCGATGCGCCGCAGCGCCGGGTGGCGCAGGTCCAGGGTGAGGCGGAAACGGGCGTCCCGCAGGCCGGGCAGTTGCAGCGCCACCTGGAGGGCCGACCCCACCACCAGCCCCAGGGCCATGCTCCGGACTCCCCACCACCGTCCCAGCAGAAGGGCCATCACCACCAGCGACGCATTGAAAACCGCGGCGGTGAAGGCAGGGAAGGTGAAGCGCTGGAGCGCGTAGAGGGCAGCGGAAAGGATACCCGCCAGGTTGAGGAAGAGGAGGGCCGGGAGGACCATCCGCAGGAGTTCTGTCGCCAGCCGCTGGTCGGCGGGGGCCAGCCCACCGGCCATCAGCCAGACCAGTTGGGGGGCAAAGATTTCTCCCAGGAGCAAGAAGACGCCCACGATGAGGGTGACCGCGCCGGTCAGCAGGCCCAGTAGTCGCCACAACTCGGCCCGGCGCTCAGGAGGAGCATAGTCGGAAAAGACGGGAACCAGCGCCGAACTGATCATCCCGCCCACCAGCAGGTCGTACATCGTGGTGGGGACGCGGACGGCGGCGTTGAGGGCACTCACAGCGGGACCGGCCCCGAACAGGCCCGATTTGACCATCTCCCGGACCAGGCCCAGCACCCGGCTGGCGATGTTGCCCAGGGAAATGAGGCCGGCGGCCTGGGTCATCTCCACATGTTCACCAATGGCAGAACTTTCCGGCGGCGTCATCCGCTTCCCTGTTGCTGCATTCAGACAAGCCTGAATGTGTCAGGCACTTTTGGAAGTGCCTGGCACGTTCTACCCGCTGGTGGAAAAACGGTTGCCAAGGAGGTTCTCCAGAGAACAACAAACCGGCTGGAAGGCCCAGCCGGTTTGTGGGCGGTACAGGACTTGAACCTGTGACCTCCACGATGTCAACGTGGCGCTCTGGCCATCTGAGCTAACCGCCCATTGCAAAGTAAATTATACCACTGTTGGCGAAAATTGGCAAATCTATGTTGACAGGAAGAGGAGGGTGTGGTACAATAAAACTGCGGTAGGGAGGATTCCCTCCGCGCGGACGGAGGGATGGCCGAGTGGACGATGGCGGCGGTCTTGAAAACCGCTGTGGCCGTAAGGTCACCGGGGGTTCAAATCCCTCTCCCTCCGCTGAACGGACAGAGCGAAGAATTTATCCTGCATTGGACAGGATAAATCCTGTACTACAGGAATGAACGCGCGGGGAGGTGCCGGAGTGGTCGATCGGGGCCGCCTGCTAAGCGGTTGTGGGGGTAAAACTCCACCCAGGGTTCGAATCCCTGCCTCCCCGCCTGGGCCCCCGTAGCTCAAATGGACAGAGCATTTGGTTGCGGACCAAAAGGTTGCAGGTTCAAGTCCTGCCGGGGGTACTGGGGCCTTGGGCCCCTGCCGTCACGGGGATGAACGGTTTCGACGGGGAAGGCCGGTCACGGACGGCGAGCCGGGGCGCTCTGACCCCGTGAACAACGGAGCAACCCAAGAATGCCAACACTTGGGCTGCCATTCCCGTCGCCGCGTAAGCGGTAGGGAAAACCGGGCCGCCACAGCGCGCGGCCCCGTCCGCCTCACCCCCTCACCGGCGGGTTGAGGACCGGGCGTGACAAAGTCGGTGGGCGGCGGCCCGACGCCGATACGGTCGCCTAAGCATCATCGGCTGGGTCCGGCACCGCGCGGTCGGCCGCGACGGACCGGACGAGAATCCAAGCGCCGACTACGCTCGTAGATGTCCCTGACCCAGTTCTCCGGACGCGGGTTCAAATCCCGCCATCTCCACCAGAAAACGAAGTGCCAGGCGCCGGGGGTGCCTGGCACTTCGTTTATTCCCCGGTAGTGAATGATTCCAGGGAGCGCGCTCATTTTCAGGACTTACGCAGGCGAGAAGGTTACTCTGGGAAGCCTGCCTGGCAACCGCTCCTCCTCCAACGGGGAGAACGTGCCAGGCATTTCTGGAAGGGCCTGGCACGTTCGGAAGCGGCATCATTGCGGAACCTCTGTCATTTTGCTGATCACCGGCCCCGGGGGGGTGGGGAAGACCACTCTCTGCCTCCGGACCGTCGCACTGGCGAAGGAGGCCCGTTACTCCTGCGCCGGCCTGCTGACGCTGCGGGAGGATGACGACCGCCGGGTTGTGGTGGATGTTCGGACCGGCGACCGTCGGGCGCTGACCGCCGTCGGCCCTGGCGGTGTGCCCGTGGGCCGGTACCTCTTTGACCCTCATACGCTGGCATGGGGGGCAGAAATCCTCGCCCACAGCACCCCGTGTGACCTGCTGGTGGTGGACGAACTGGGACCTCTGGAAATGGAGGGAGGCGGATGGGCCGTGGGGATAGATGTCCTGCGGACAGGCCGCTTCTGCCTGAGCCTGGTCGTGGTCCGCCCCGAACTGGTCACCCGCGTCCTGGAGCAATTCCCCGACGCCTGGGCGCTGGAGGTCACCCCGGAGAACCGGGATGGTCTTCCGGTCTGGCTGGCCGGCCTTCTGCCTCCTCGCCGCTGCTCCGCTCTGTGATTCTGGGGGGCGCTGGGCGGCGAAGCCGCCGCCCAGCGCCCCGCTACTCTACATTTGCTCCAGTTTCCGCCGCAGTTCCTGAGGTGTCGCGGCGAGCAGCGGGACGTAGCGGGTGCCCGGATAGTACCGCCGGAAGAAGGCCTCCAGGTCGCCCGGCCACTTCTGCGGATTGATGGCGATGACCGTCTTGCTCAGCAGTGCTCCGATGCCCGCGTCGTCGGCGCTGCCGCCGATGGTCCAGCGGCGCCGATCCCACGCCCCGCTCTCCAGGATAGCCCGCACCCATTCCGGACCGGCATCGGGCGGGAGCAGGACGTAGGTCCGGTCGTACTGTTCCCGGGGCAATCCCCACACTTTGGGACGGACGGTGAGGGTCATCTGGGCCAGGGGGGTGGCGACCCCCTCTACCAGCAGGGATAGCCTGTGCTCTCCGGCCTTCTGGGGGATGAAATCCCAGAGGTAGGGAGGACTCACGTTCGCCCCGCCAGGCGTTACAGGCAGGAATGCGCCGTCGGGGCCGGTGACGCGCAACGAAGGCCCCCTCAGTGCCTGGTCGGACTGGGCCGTGACCCGGACGGTCTGCCCGACCTCCGGGGATGTTGGCTCCGCCGTCATCTGCACCTGAGGGGTGGGGCTGACCGCCGCCAGCACCACGTTGTCCCAGTAGGCATCGTTGTGCTTGAAGGGCCAGAGGGTGCGGGAGCGCAGGAAGACGGTCACCCGGTCGGCCTGCGCGGTCACCTCCACGGAGGGAACCTGGTGGTAGGCGTTGTAGATGTGGGCCCCCTTTCCCCAGACCACCGTGGGCGCATAGGGGTTGGTGCCGCCAGTGGGGTCTATGCCCAGCCAGAAGGTGAAGTTCCTCTCGGCATCGTCCAGACCGGGGGTGCCCTCCTCGGCGAAGAACGGATTGTATCCCACACGGGCACCCTCACTCCAGCGGGGGTCGCTTTCTCGGGGAGATCCCCAGGCGTTGCTCCAGGCGTGCGCCCAGGCGGAGAGACGGAGGCGGGTGCCCGGTGTCACCGTCACCTGCTGGAAGAGCCCCGCGTCGTGGATGCGGGAGAAGGTGAAGAGCAGGCATCCCCAATTGCCGGCGTGGACCCGGCGGGGGTCTGGCGTCAGGCCGCAGGGCCGGACCTCCGGCGCTGACCAGCCCACCCCGTTCTGGGGGTCATGCTCCACGGGCAGGCCGTGCCGATACCAGGCCATCCACCCTTGGGGACAGGCGATTTCCCCCGCCTCCCGTTCGTAGGGCGTACCCCCTACCGGATAGACGACGCACCGGTGATGGTTGCCTTCCCATCCGCGCTCAAAATCGCCGTTGCGCAGGAGATTTGGTGCCATAATGCCCCCTTTTGCTGTCATGGATCACGATCTGTCGGCGAAGGCCGACACCCGGCACGAAGTGCCCAGGAAGGGCGATTTCAATCTTCAATCGGCGTGAAATTAACCCTTTCTGTAACTACCCAATTTTCGCCCAAATTAGGGGCCTGATGCCCTGGCGAGCTTGCCTGAAAGGGTGACAGATGGTATATGGATGAGAGATTCCCCATCTCTTATCCAGGAGGTCTGTCACCATGTCTGTACTCAATGACGCTTCCCAGGAGCACCGCACCTTCACCGCCCGGGCCACTCTGGTGCCATCGGCATCCACGAATGTTCTTATTCCTGATGGAACTTAAAGTCCAACGGCTCGGCCTGCTGCAGCCCATCTTCCAGAAAGTCCGGATTGCCCCAAAAAAGACGGTCAAATTCTCCCCAGCCGAGAAGTTAGAGGAAGTGGTGGTGCAACAGGTCTTCTCCGGCAATGAGTCGTTGCTGAAGGCCTTGCAACCGCTGGTAGAAGCCGCCGAATCGGTTCTGGAATTGGATGAAGCCAAACGGCAGCGCACCATCCTGCGGATTGATGCGGGCGGCGGAACGGTAGACCTGGTCAACTGGCTGCTGGAGCGAGGATACCAACTCCACTGCAAGGATTACTCCGGGCATCGGGCGGAAAAGTTGGCCGCCAGTGTCCAGGAGT
>JAGHZG010000102.1 GCA_017743275.1 Chloroflexota bacterium
AACGTGAAAAGGTCTTTTACCGCAGAGGCCGCAGAGTACGCAGAGCAATATTTTAAACAGGACTTACGCAGTTGGCGGATAAACTTTGGAATTCGCCACGAATTTCACGAATTGGCACGAATTTTGTTAATTCGTGTAAATTCGTGCAATTCGTGGCAAAAAAGACCAACTGCGTAACTCCTGTTAAAGAAAATCACTGCGCTCTCTGCGTTCTCTGCGATGAAAAAGACTACCCCTCGCGGGGTGGTTGACCGACCCGGAGTTCGGGCAGTCCCCGGGACCACCACCAGGCCAGCAGGCAGAGAAGGGCGGAAAGGGCAAACAGCCCGGCGTACCCTAACAGGTCCACCACCAGCCCGCCGAAGCCGGAAATCAGGACGACGATGCCGATCAGGGTGTTGGAAAGCCCCAGGTAGAGGGGCCGATCCGCCTCCGGCACCAGTTCCAGCAGGAAATTGCTGCCCACCAGCATCCCGGCCGGTGCCAGCGCGCCGTTCAACAGAAAGAGCGGAATGGCCAGGTAGGGGAGCCACGGGCCCCGATAGGGGGAGACGGCCACCCATCCCACCAGCCCCAGCGCCAGCAGGGCGGTCAATGCGTTTCCCAGTGAGAACCACAACGTCACCAGCCGGTTTCCCCGCCGGTCGCCCACGGAGCCCCAGGGCAGGTTGGCCACCAGTCCGGCAGCGACCCGCACGGCCACGTAGATGCCCACCATCCCCTCAGGAGCGCCCAGGACGTGGCGGGCATAGACGCCGTAGAAGGGTAGGGCGATCCCCGCCAGCCCCAGCGCCGTCCGCATCCCCATGTACCGCCGGAAGACGGCGTCCGTCCGCAGGAATTGACCGGCCCGCCGCAGTTGCTGCTTCAGCGTCGGCGCGGTGGGGACGGCCGTGCCCGGCGGCTCCCGGATGAGGATGAAGGCCAGCATGGCCGGCGTGACGACGGCGGTGTAAACGGCAAAGAGCAGGGCATGGCCGTGGGGGAAAGCCAGGCGATTGAGCACTTCCCGCGTGACCGCGCCAGCCCCCAGGCCCAGAAGCCCCCCGGTCAGCAACCGCCAGGCGAAGAAACCGCCCCGCCGGTTGGGCGGGATCGTCTTCGCCACCACTTCAAAAAAGCCCAGTCCCCCCAATCCTGCCGCCAGCCGGGCCACGCCGTACAGGATGAAAAAGGCAACCAGCAACAGGGTCGGGTCGTCCACCAGCCAGACGGCCGCCGCCACCAGAAGCCAGGAGAGAACCCGGACCACCGCCGACAGGGTGTAACTGAGCATCTTGCGGGGCATCCGCTGGACCAGGCCGGCGATGAAGACCTGCGGCAGGAACCACCCGGCGTCCCCCAGCGGGGCCACCAACCCAATGAGCAGGTTGGACGAGGTCAGCCGGCTGACGAACCAGGTCAGCACCAGCGGGGGGTCAATGAGCCGCTCGGCGAACTCAAAGAGCGCGCCGTTCACCACCCCCAGGATGAAACTGCGGCGGACTTCCCGTTGGGGCCGTTGAACGGTCATCGGGACGGTGCTTTCCCCCGCTGGACGGCGATGATTTCGGCCAGGATGCTGACCGCGATCTCCCGGGGCGTCTCGGCGCCGATGTCCAGCCCGATGGGCGTGTAGACCCGCTCCAGCCACCCCGGGGGGACGCCCAGTTCCTGGGCCCGCCCGAAGGTGAGGGCGGTCCGGCGGCGGCTGCCCACCAGCCCCACGTATGCCGGGGAACGGCTCGCCAGCTCAGCCAGCACCGCCGCGTCGCCGGTGTAGTGGGAGGTGACCATCACCACGTAGGTGTGGGGATCCACCGGGAAGCGCGCCACCTCTTCGGCCAGGTCGCCGGTGATGCACTGCTCCGCCCAGGGGAACCGTTCCGGCGTCGCCAGGCCGGGCCGTTCGTCCATCACAACGATGCGGTAGCCCAGGAAGGTGCCCAGTTCGGCCACTGCCTGGCCCAGATGTCCGGCGCCCAGGATGAGCAGCGTGGGCCGGGGCGGGAGGACCTCAATCAGGATGCGCATGTCCCCGCCGCAGACGCCCGGGTCGCCGCGCGCCGGGTCCCGCAGCCGGTAGACGACCTCCCGGGAACGGCCCTCGGCGATGGCGGCCCGGGCCTCCTCAATGACCTGCGCCTCCACGCCGCCCCCGCCGACGGTGCCCACCGTCGTCCCGTCGGCCAGGATCAGCATTTTGGCCCCCGCGCCCCGGGGGGCTGAACCATCCACTTCTACCACTGTCGCCACGGCGGCGGGCTTCCCCGCGCGCAGGGCGTCCAGAATGGCCTGATAGACTCGCTCCAGTTCTTCGTACATGGAGTGAAACGTAAAACGTGAAACGTGAAGGGTTAGCGGAGCCCCAGCAGGCGGGCCAGGGGGCCCCGGTCGGGGGCGATGACCCCCTGAGGGCAGATTTCCGCGCAACACATACAGCCGACGCACAGGTCCAACTGGAAACGGGGCGGGCGGCCGGGCGTGATGGCCTCCCGGGGACAGGCCTCGGCACAGTGGCCGCACCCGGCGCAGTCCTCCGGAGTGGTCAGCCGGGGGCGGACCCGCGTGGCCCGCCGCAGCGGCGTCGCCACCCATCCGGGCAGTGGCACCCGCAGGATCCGCTGGACCGCTGGCAGCCGGACCGGGCCGAAATCCAGGGCCCGCCGGTCGCCGACGACCTCTATCCCCTCCAGGTCTCCGACCCCCAGCCCCCGGGCCGCCGCCTCCGCTAAGTGGAGCACCTCGCCCGGGCGACAGCCCATGGCCCGGCTGAGCACCGTATCCAGCGCCACCGGGTCCGCCGACACCGCCAGGCAGCCATATCTTCGCGGCGTCCCACTCGCGCCGGGGCCGTTCCCCTCCTGCCCGATCACCCCGTCCATAATCGCCAGCCCCGGCCGGACCAGTTCCAGGACGTCCGCCAGCGCCCGGCTGAAATCGGGGACGGCAGGGGCCCGGAAGTGGACCTCCCGCTTGCGCGTGCCGGGGATGGCTCCGAAGAGGTTTTTGACCGCGCCGGTGTAGAGGGTGAGGGTGTGCGTCTTCAATTTGGGCAGGGTGATGACCAGGTCGGCGGCGAAGACGGGTCGGGCGATGAAATAGTCCTGCCCCCGCAGGCGGCGCCACTCCGCGCCTTCAAAGGGGACCAGGCGCGCACCGGTCGCCGCCGCTACCTCCGCCATCCCGGTCCGCCGCCAGAGGGAATCGGGATGGTCCACCGGGCCAGCGGGCGAATCGCCAATCCACACCTCGCCTCCGGCCTCCTGCACCATTTCGGCGACGGCGCGGACGACCGCCGGATGGGTGGTGACGGCGCGGTCCAGGGGGAGCGGGGCGATGAGATTGGGCTTCAGCAGCACCCGCATGCCGGGCCGGACGAAGCGGCCCATGCCGCCCAGGGGGGCCAACGCCGCCTCCAGCGCCCCGCGGACGGCCTCGGGGTCATAGGTTTCGCATACCGTGATAGAAACGATGGGCTTCATCTGGGAAACCGCGCACCTATGAACCGGGTTGGGTATTGCCAATTATACACCGTTCCGCTGGATTGCTCAACAGCATCCATGATAGGGGAAAGGGTTTTGCGGCGGCCGAAGGCCGCCGCAAAACCCGCCTTCTCTCCTCTCGTTCTGGGTGTGTCCCAAAGTTGTCGGGGCCCGGTAGGCCAGGCCGTAAACGGCCTGGCTGAGGTTGCGCAGGGCGCTGGAAGCGCTCTCTTCCCCCCGGTAGCCGTTCGGGAAATCGGGTCGCCAGGACGGAGAGGGGCGCTTTAGCGCCTCATCTTTGCCTGAGCCTGGCCGTTTACGGCCAGGCGGAAAGGCCGACGGCCCAGCCCGACGAAATTGGGACACACCCCTCGTTCTGCCGCAGGATGAATCCTCTGCCCCCCTGGGCCCTGGCGCGCCGGATTTATCCCGTCTTGCCCAACGCGGTTATCTACTCCCGCTCCAGGACCCAGAAGTGGGAGAGACCGAAGACGCGCAGGGGGGTCTGTTCCAGGGTGTAGGTGATGGCCTGAAGATAGCGGGCCAGCGTCGGGGAGCGGCGGGCAATCCGGTCGTAGCCGGGGAAAATGACCGTGCGAAACACCACCCGCACGGGCAGGCCTCGCAGCAGGCATTGCAGCGCGCCCGCCGTGTACGCCCGCGCGTGCGGGACCAACCGGTTCCGCAGCGGGTTGGGCAGATAGTTGACCAGGGGGATGTTGCCGAAGCGGTAGCGCCCCCGCCAGAAGACCCCGTGGGTCTCCAGCGGGTAGAGTCGGTTGGGGACAAAGAGGATAATCCGACCACCGGGCCGGGTGACCCGAACCATCTCCGCCAGTACCGCCCGGTCGTCGGCCACATGTTCCAGCACTTCGTGGGAGAAGGTCAGGTCAAAGACGCCATCGGCGAAAGGAAGGGCCTCCCCCACCGCCTGCACCACACCGGCCGCGCAGGCGCGGGCCTCGCAGGCCCACTCCTGCTCCACTTCCACACCGAAGACGTGGGGGGTGTGGCGGCGGAAGGCAGCCAGGTACATCCCCACCCCGCAGCCCACGTCCAGCACTCGCTTCCCGGTGGGGTCGGTGTGGCGGCAGACCATCTGGAAGCGCCGCTCCTGCCCTGCGCGCCAGGCCAGGGAAGGGACGCCGCGAACGGCCCGCCAGTCGGCATCCGAGAGGGTCTCCATAATTTCTAAAGGACGAGGTCTTCCAGCAGAATCACCCAGGGCAGGTGCTCCCGAACCGCGTTGTACAGGCGTCGGTCGCCGGTCACCAGTTGGTCCCCCCTTTCTTCTGCCAGAGCCAAGTACGCCCCGTCATAGGCTGAACAGTGGTACATATGCGCCAGTTCCAGCGCCCGTGACCAGGCAACCTCCACCGTGGGAATGCCCAGTTCCTGAAAAACGCGCAGGACCTCCTGTCCGCTGTCCAGGCTGAGCCGCCCCCGCCGGAGGGCCTGTAGAACAGCGTTCGTGATCTCGTAGGGGAGCAGAGTGGGGGCAAAAAGGGGAATCTCCCCCTGAGCGTACGCCCGGATCAGCGACTGAGCGGCAGCGCAGCCTTCCTCATCAGGGAAAAAACCCTCTGAGCACCACGCTGGCATCTATGACCACGCCCGCTCCTCCAGTTCTTGGCGAGAGGACTCGTAGAGTTCGGTCACCGTCAAACCGAGGGTTTCCAGCCGACGGGATAGGTTGACCATTCGGGAATACGCGTGAAGCCGCCGGAGATGCTCGTACTCATCAAAGGGGAGGAGCACAGCCTCGGGCTGTCCCCGCCGGGTCACAATCACCAGGTCATGCCGGGCCCGTTTCAATAATTGGGAGAGACGGCTCTTCGCCTCCGCGATAGAGACCTCAATGGTCATCTGTGTCCCCCTCTTCTGCCTACTTGTTTGGTTTATTATATAGCCATCGTTGCCCGTTGTCAAAGCAGAAGGGGTTTTGCGGCTCGCTGCCGCAGACTTGTTGCCTACTCCACCTGGAAGCACATCAACAGAAGGGTGTCGGTGCCATCGGGGGTGAGAAGACGGGGACCGCCGTACCGGTACATCCCCGCCATCAGCCGGTACTCCCCTGGCGGCAGGTCCGGCGGCAGGACCAGCACCCGTTCATCCACCACGACCTCGCCGGGGAGCCACCCGGTCGTCGGGCGGCTCCAGCCCGCCGGTTCCCCGTCCGACTGCGCCACCAGCGAGCCGTCCGGCCCCAGCATGTGCAGGAAGACCCGGTAACTGGTCTCCATTTCCCGCTCCCCCCGCCAGACCAGGGTCACGGTGAGAGTGGAGCCTGGCTGAAGGGTCTCTCCGTGGGGTTCCCAGTCCGCCCCCAGCAGCGTGACCTCGTCGCCTAAGCGTGCATCCGTGCGCACCCCCAGCGGAGGGGCGGTCCAGGAGCGAGGGGGAGCCTGAACCCGGAGGGAACCCAGCGGATGGGGCTCGCCGATGGGGTGGCAGGCCTCCCCGTCCCGACGGCAGAGTTGGAGCCAGAGTTCGTGTTCCCCGCTCTCCAGGCCGGGCGGAAGCCGCAGGGTGTGGAGGCCCAGCCAGCGGTCGCCACCCCGCCACTGCTGGGTGGGGAAGTCCGCCCGCGTCAGCGGCCGCTCCCATTCCCGGCCCCCCTCCCCGGAGACCCACAGGCGCATCCGGTAGTCCCCGTCCGGGTCGGTGAGGCTCTCCCAGTAGAACTCCAGATGGACCGGGTCTCCTGGACGGCTCTCCCGCTCCCGCACGGTCGCTTTCAGCAGACGGATAGGTCCCCATACGGACATCGTCGCCGTGACGGGAACCCCCAGGGCCTCCAGCGATGGGGCAGCGGCGGGGCGGGTTAACAGGACCCGAGCCAGAGG
>JAGHZG010000103.1 GCA_017743275.1 Chloroflexota bacterium
GCGCGCGGGATTGCCTCCGGGCCTGCCCCGTCGGCGCGCTGGAACTGACCCCCCCGGGGATGCGGATTGATCGGGCGCGCTGTACGGTCTGTGGGGACTGCGCCCGGGCCTGCCCGGCGGGCGCGCTGGAGGTCATCGGGCGGGAGTGGACGCCGGGGGCGCTCCTGGCCGAGATTGAGAAGGACCGGGTGTTCTACGAGACCTCCGGCGGCGGCGTCACCTTCTCCGGCGGCGAGCCGATGCGCCAGGCGGACTTCGTCCGGGAGGTGGCCCGCCTCTGCTATGAGGCCGGCATCCATGTCGCCCTGGACACCTGCGGCGCTGTGCCCTGGGAGCAGTACGAGGCGGTCCTCCCCTGGGTGGACCTGGTCCTCTACGATCTGAAAATCTGGGACCCCGACCGGCATCGGGCGGCGACGGGTGTGGAGAACGCGCGGATTCTGGAGAACGCGCGCCGCTTTGCCGCCGCGGGCCGCCCGATGTGGATTCGGACCCCCGTCATCCCGAACTACACCGCCGACGAGGCCAACATCGCGGCCCTGGCGGCCTTCATCGCCCGGGAACTCCCCACCGTTCAGCGGTGGGACCTGCTGGCCTACACCAACCTGGGCCAGCCCAAGTACCACCGGCTGGACCGGCCCTACGCGCTGGAGGGCGTCCCCCTACTGACGCGGGAGGAAATGGAGGCCGTCCACGCGCTGGCCCTGCGGTGGGTGCCCGTCGCCCGCTGGTCCGGCGCCACGCGCTGAGATAGCACTGCGCCCTGCGACCTGCGACTTGCGACTTGCGACCTACGCCCTGCGACCTGCGACCGTTCCCTGGGAGGTTGTGATGTCCGTACTTTCTCAGTACCCTGCGCTCCTTCAGGCCCTGAAAGAGGAAATGGTGCCCAAGTTTCTGGCGACCCGTTCCGCCGACGGCGTCCCCAACGTGGTGCCGTGTACCTCGCTGATGCCCGCCGGGGATGTGGAGGACCGCCTCATCTTCGGCAACTTCCTGCTCCGCAAGTCGGTGGGCAACCTGGACGCCGACCCGCGCGTCGGCATCCTGGTGGTCACCCCCGCGCTGGAGGGCTGGATTCTGCAGGGGGAATTTGGGGGCTGGCAACGGACGGGCCCGTACGTGGACGCGTTGATGAACACCAACCTCCTGCGCTACAACGCCTACACCGGCGTCCGCAACGCGGGCATCGTCCAGGTCCGGGCCGTCCGGCGGGCCTTCCGGATTTCCCGGCCCCGGATCCTGAGCGAGTACCTGCTGGCTCGCCTCTCCGGTCCCCTGTTCGCCGGAGCCAACGGTTCCGCCCCGCTGCCGCTTCCGGTGCGGCAGGGGTTCCGGGCCCTCACCGCGCTGCGGGTGCTGGCCTTTCTGGACGACGACGGCGTCCCGCTGACGGCGCCGGTCCTCTCCCTGCAGCCCGTCGGGGCCCGGACGCTGGTGGGGGCCTGCGGCCTCTCCGCCGACTGGCTGACGCGTCTGCCTGCGGGGGCTCCCGTCGCCGCCTCGCTCCTGACGCTGGACATCGTCTCCTTCCAGGCCAAAGGGCGCTGGCAGGGGACCCGCCGGGTTCTGGGCCAGTTCGTGGGTGCAATGACGGTGGCGGAGGTCTACGCTGGCGGTCCGCCCATTCCGGGACAGCGGGTGATGTAGGAGGCAAAGATGGAAATCCTCAAAGAAGGCCACGGTGAACTGGTCGGCTGGCACGACCCGGACGAGCATCGCCAGTGGGTGCGGGAGAACAAATCCCGCGAACTGAAGGACAAACGGATGACCGTCTCCGAGGCGGTGGAGAAATTCGTCCACGACGGGGACTTCATCGCCTGCGGCGGCTTCGGCCACGTCCGCATTCCGATGGCCCTGATCTACGAAATTGTCCGCCAGGGCAAGCGGAATCTGACCATGGCCGGCAAGACCGCCGTCCACGACATAGACATCCTCATCGGCGCCGGATGCGTGAGCCGGGTGGAGGTCGCCTACTCCTTCGGCCACGAACTGCGCGGCCTCTCCCCCGCCGGGCGGCGCGCGGTGGAGACCGGGAAGTGCAAGGTGGTGGCCGAAATCAGCAACGCGGGCTACCAGTGGCGCTTCCTGGCCGCCGCGATGGGCCTCCCCTTCATCCCCGCCCGTATCCTGATGGGCACCGACACCTTTGAGAAAAGTTCCGCCAAAATCGTCCGCGACCCCTGGAGCGGCAAGCCCGTCTGCCTGCTACCGGCGGCCTATCCGGACGTCGCTATGTTCCACGTCCCCCGCTGCGACAAATACGGCAACGCCCAGATTGACGGCATCCTGGTGGAGGATTTTGAACTCTCCCGTGCCGCGCGGCGGGTCATTGTCACCACCGAAGAGATTGTGGACGAGGAGGTCATCCGCCGTGCGCCGGACCGGACGGTCATTCCCTTCTACCTGGTGGACGCGGTGTGCGAGGTGCCCTGGGGCGCGCACCCCACCCAGATGCCCTATCTGTACTACTTTGACGAGGAGCACATCCGGGAGTGGCTCACCCTTTCCCGGACGGAGGAGGGAACGAAGGCCTATTTTGACCGGTACGTCTTCGGTGTGAGGGATTTTGAGGAGTACCTGGAGAGGGTGGGGGGCATCCGCAAACTGAACTACCTGAAACGGGTGGAGCAACTGCGGGAGTCTATGTGGGTGCCGGAGGAGGGAAGGAATGGCTGAGGCCCGCTACACCCCGACCGAACTGCTGGCCTGCGTCGCCGCGCGCCTGCTGGAGGACGGCAAATCCGTTTTCGTGGGGACGGGCCTACCCATGATTGCGGCCATGCTGGCCCAGCGCACCCACGCCCCGAACCTGCTCATCATCTTTGAGGCCGGTGGCATCGGCCCTCAGGTGCCGGTCCTCCCCATTTCTGTGGGGGATTCCCGGACCTTCTACCGGGCCGTGGGTGCCTCTTCTATGCACGACGTGATGAGTGCCCTGCAGAGCGGGTACGTGGACTACGGCTTCCTGGGCGCGGCCGCTATTGACCCCTACGGCAACATCAACACTACCGTCTTCGGGGACTGGGAGCGCCCGGAGGTCCGCCTGCCCGGTAGCGGCGGGGCCAACGATATCGGCTCCCTCTGCTGGCGGACCATCATTGTGATGCGCCAGGACCGGCGCCGTTTCCTGAAACGATTGCCCTTCATCACCACTCCCGGCTACCTGACTGGCTCCAGGGCGCGGGAGGCCGCCGGTCTGCCGGAAGGCACCGGCCCCTATCGGGTGATCACGCAGTTGGGGGTGTACGGCTTTGACGAGGCGACCCGACGCCTGATGCTCATCAGCCGCCATCCGGGGGTGACTGTTGAGGAGATTCAGGCCAACAGCGAGTTTGAGATCATCATCCCCGCCGATGTGCCGGAGAGTGCGCCGCCCACGCCGGAAGAGCAGCGCATCCTGCGGGAAATTGATCCCACTGGGATGGTGATCGGGGGGTGACGGGCGATGTGGGGCAACCGCAAGGGTTGCCCCCTACATCACCGTTGTAGGGGCAGGGCTTGCCCCTGCCCTGGGGCAACCGCAAGGGTTGCCCCTACGGGGACAGGCCGCGGTTTTGCGGCGCAGGCGGGGGTTTGCGGCGGCGGCCTTTGGCCGCCGCCGCAAAACCCCGCCGCAGAACCCTTACCCCATGCGCGGGCGGAACTTGTAGCCGTAGGCGATGACGCCCTCGTCGCCGTCCGTCTGTATTTGCCGGGTGACCATCTCCACCGGCATCCCGATGTGCACCTCCTCCGGCGCCACATCGGTCAGTTGGGCCGTCAGCATCGGCCCCTCCTCCAGCCGGACCAGCGCGACGGTGTAGGGCGCGTACTTCTCAAACCCCGCCGGGGGGTGGTAGACCGTGCTGTAGGAATAGACCTCCCCCCGCCCGCTGAAGACGTAGGGGGTCTGGGCCGGTGCCTCGCACTCCGGACAGACGTCCCGGGGCGGGAAAATCGCCGCCCCGCATTTCTCGCAGATTTCCCCCACCAATCGGTACCGCTGATTTCGCAGCCGCCAGTTCTTGCTGGGAAGACTCATTTTTACCTCCGGATGAAGGAATCAAGGAATCAAAGAATCAGCGATCAGCGATCAGCAATCAGCAATCAGCAATCAGCAATCAGCAATCACGAATCAGAATGTGTGTGATGACCGTCGCGCCACTGCCGCCGATGTTCTGGGCCATACCGACCCGCGCGTCCGGGACCTGGTTGGCCCCAGCCTCGCCCCGCAGTTGCTGGACGACCTCCACGACCTGATAGACCCCCGTCGCGCCGACAGGATGCCCCCGCGCCTTCAGGCCGCCCATGGTGGCGACCGGAATCCGGCCCTGGGGGGTGATTTCACCATCCAGCGCCAGTCGGACCCCCTCCCCGCGCCGGGCAAACCCCGCCGCCTCCAGACTCAGCGCGGCCATAATGCTGAAGGCGTCGTGGAGTTCAAAGAGGTCCACCTCCTCCGGACCGATGTCGGCCTGCTGGTAGGCCCGCCAGGCCGAGAGGGCTGCCGCTTCCAGCACCAGCGGGTCCCGCCGATCGTGGATGGCCACCGTATCCGTCGCCACCGCCGACGCCGCGATGCGGATGACGGGCTTCCCGCTCCCCCGGACCCAGTCAGCGGGGGCCAGCACCACCGCCGCCGCGCCGTCCGCCACGGGCGACGAGTCCAGCAGGTTGATGGGGTCGGCAATCATCCGGGCTCTGGCGTACGCCTCCGGCGTCACCTTCATATGGAACATCGCGTACGGGTTGTTCATCCCGTTGGCGTGCGCGTTGATGGTGAAGGGCGCGAAGTCCTCTTTCTTGTAGCCGTACTCGTACATATACCGGCGCATCAGCAGCGCGTTGAGGGCGACGAAGGTCAGGCCGTGGGCGACCTCGTGGTCGGCGTCGGCGGCCATGGCCAGCGCGGCGGTGGCCTCCGGGCCGGTGGCGTCGGTCATCTTCTCCACACCGACGACCAGGACGACGTCCGCCAGCCCCCCGGCGACGGCGACGTAGCCCAGCCGGAGCGCGGCCGCGCCGGACCCGCAGGCCGCCTCCACCTTGACCGCCTCCACGCCCCGCAGCCCGGCGAAGTCCGCCACCAGCGCGCCCAGGTGCTCCTGCCCGGTCAGTTCGCCGCTGAGCATGTTGCCCACGTAGAGCGCGTCCACATGCTCCACCCCGGCGTCCCGCATCGCGGCCTGGAGCGCCTCCAGCGACAGGTGGCGCAAATCCTTCTCCCAGTGCTCCCCGACTTTGGTCTGACCGATGCCGATAATCGCAACGTCTCTCATCGGAATTCCTCACCACGAAGACACAAAGACACGAAGTGTTTTAATTTTTTAATTGTTAATTGTTAATTTTTAACTTTGTGTCTTCGTGTCTTTGTGGTTTTACATCAACAACTTGCCCCGAAAGCGGACGTAGAGGCCGTAGTCAATGACGGTGCGGCGGGCGATGTAGTCCTGGGTAGCGGGTGCCCGGCCCTGCCGTTCCAGGATGGCCTCCGTTGTCCGCAGGGAGACCGCATCCGACCCGGCGCCGGAGCCGAAACTGACCAGCAGAACGCGCTGACCGGGTCGGGCCCCGTCCAGAATCGCCGTCAGCCCCACCAGCGAGGAGCCTGCATAGGTGTTGCCGATTCGGTCCGCCAGCAGGCCGGCCTGAATCTGTTCCGGTTTGAATCCCAGTTGCCGGGCGACGGTCTGCGGGAACTTGACGTTGGGCTGGTGGAAGACGGCGTAGTCGTAGTCGGCGGGCGTGGTCCCCAGCGCCTCCATCAGCGCGCGGGCCGCCTCGGTGATGTGCTTGAAGTAGGCTGGCTCGCCGGTAAACCGCCCGCCGTGCGACGGGTAGTGCTGGTAGGCCCGCCGCCAGAAGTCCGGCGTGTCGGTCACGTAGGAGAGGCTCCCCTCCACGACGGCCAGCGCCTCCTCCGCCGGGCCGACCAGGTAGGCCGCGCCGCCCGCGGCGGCGGTGTACTCCAGCGCGTCGCCGGGGCGGCCCTGGGCGGTGTCGGCGCCCACGGCCAGCGCGTAGCGGCCCATCCCGGAGCCGACAAAGCCCAGCGCGGCCTGCAGCGCCTCCGTCCCGGCCTTACAGGCGAACTCCCAGTCCCCGGCCTGGACGTAGGGGGTGGCCCCGATGGCCTCGGCGAGAATCGTGGAGGTCGGCTTGACCGCGTACGGGTGGGATTCGCTCCCCACCCAGACGGCGCGAATGAGGGCGGGGTCCACGTTCCCGGCCCGCGCCAGGGCGTTGCGGGCCGCCTCTATGGAGATGGTGACCACGTCCTCGTCCGGCCCCGCCACCGCCTTCTCGGTGACGGGGGT
>JAGHZG010000104.1 GCA_017743275.1 Chloroflexota bacterium
CGGCCAGTTCTTCCGCTATGCTCATCGTGGGACTCATCAAGGCACCTCCCTCTAATAAGGATATGAGCCCTGGCGGGCATAAGGGACAAGGGAGGTAACTATTCAGGCTTCCTCACCCCACCCCCGCCGCCTGCGGCGGGCGGCGAATCCGCTGGGGGAGGGGTGAGGCTGAACAGTTACCAAAGGAGTGGTTTTCCGGGGACAGGGTTCAGGTTCTCCGATAGACGCCTCCTGACTCATTCGTGTGGCATACTCCGCGGGGAGTCATTGCGTCACAGGGCCTGGTCCAGGCGTTCCGGATGGGCCCGAAGCCACCGTTCCAGGGCCTCCAGAACCTGCTCTATGTCGGCCAGGCCCTGAGTGCAGACTTCGTAGAGTTCCTCCACCGAGACCTCGTGGTAGAAGTGGACCAGGCGGTTCCGGTAGCCTGCCATTCGGGCCAGCAGGGCGGCCTCTGCGGAGTCCAGCACGCCGGCCATTCCCAACTCCCGGGCCACTTCCCGATACTCGGCGACCGCCCGGCTCAGCCCTTTCGCCAGGATATGGCGTCCCAGGTCCAGCAGGGCCTCCAGACCGCGCCGCAGGTAGGATTCCGCCGCCGCTGGAGTGCGGGGGTCGGCGGTGAAATCCGCCAGCGAGCCCCGGGGCAGAGAACGGATGCCTTCCAGCATCCGCCGCACCCACGCGATGCGGTCCAGCACGACTTTTGCCTGAATCGGGGAGGGCGCCATGTCAGTATGCCTCTCCGGCCAGGATCATCTGGCGCCGCTGGCGCTCAAAGGGGGCCAGGTCGCCCGCCCGCCGCAGGACGTAGAGTTGATACTCTGCCTCGGCGACCGGGTCGGTGGTGCAGAGCAATTCGCCCCGGACGATGTCCAGGGCCAGGAAGGGAGGGGCCTCGGGCAGGACCACCAGGTCCACCCGACCGACCTCCAGCAGGTCTTCCAGGGCCACCGTCAGGTCGGCCCGCTCCGCGGCGGTCAGGCGCCGGCCGGGCGCTGGAAGCACGCCGATGTCCACATCCGAACCGGGGTGAATGATCTCAATGGCTTCCCCCGCCACCTGTGCCGCCACCTCCCCGGCCCGGCTGCCGAAACTGTAGATGGCGACCAGGCCGTACCGGCAGGCCAGGTCGGATAGGGCCGACCTCACCCCACCCCTGGCGGCTTCGCCGCCACCCCCTCCGGTTAGGGGGAGGGGTGAGGATGATGCCGATGCCCGGTGTCGCAGATGCCCGGAAAGACCGATTCCTGATCGGTGCCGATCACCCATACCCCTCCTGTCGGGCGGCCTGGTCCATAGGCAGGGTCAGGATTCGCTCCACTGGCAGCAGCCGCTCCTCCACCAGTTTCCGCCAGGTAACTATTCAGGCGCTGACTGAATTCACCTCCTTGGGTCTGCGGCCAGTGGTCGGCCTTCTCCGACCCTTCTGGTGACGTACCCATGAAGCGTGTCGGCGAAGGCCGACACCCCTCGGGCCGGGCCTTCGGGGCGAGGCCCGGCACCAGGTGCCCAAGAAGGGCGATTTTAATCGGCGTGGAGTTACCCCGCCAGTTTATGACCCTCCGGCAACGGCGGCGAGAGGCGCAGAAGTAGATCTGGTAGGTGCCGTTCTCCGGGGGGACGTAGCGGTATTGTTCCAGGTTGTCGCTGGGAGCGGACTCCAGGGTGGGAGACAGGTCGGGGAAGTGGTGGGCCGCGATTTCGGGGCGCGCATGATCTCGCGGACCAACCCCGCCGCCAAGACACAAGCATCTGCTATCGGAGTGGAACGATCCTGTGCGGAGGGGGAAGACATCGTTCTTTCCCTGTAACTACCTGCCAGACGGCCTGTTGGCGAGCGCCATAAAAGACACTGGCGAAAGCCTCTGTAGCCCAGGCCGCCAGACCTGTATGCAGGCGGACAGCCTGCGCTACGTTGTCTGCAAACCGATCAGGGCAGGTATTACCTTTCCCTGGCGAAGCGGATTATAAACCCGGTTCGGTACTCTGTCAAATCCGCATCGCCTCCCTGATGACTGACCGGTGATCAGTCATCAGGCAGCCATTATGATATGCGTTTCCGGCCAATTGTCTATAGCATATAAAGACTAATTTCCGGCGGTTATGGTATTTGTGGACTATGGTTTTATCTACAGGGCAAAGAAAAAGGGCTGGGACGGTCCGCTTCCGACCGACCGTACCCGTCCCGCCGATGCAGAATCTCGTTCCTGGCCTGGCTTTCGCCCGACGCTGATGCGTCGGGCTGATTCTGCAAGGCCCCTCCGGGGCTCAAAAACAGCCTGCAGGGCTTCGCCCAATGAGCCCGATGGTTTAGCATCGGGCTTTCGCTGCAAAGCCCCTCCGGGGCTCACTCCCGGTTTGACCGGGCCTGTTCCAGGCCAACGGCCAGCGCTTTCAGGTTGATCTCCGTCGTCCCGCGTGGCGCCCGGGCCCGCACCGCCGCCTCCAGCGACTCCCGGGAGACCACTGCGGTCAGTCCTGCCAGCAACCCCAGAGCGACAATGTTCGCTGTGATTTCCCTGCCCGTAGCCTGACGGGCCAGTTCGGTGATGGGCACCCGCACCGCCCGGACCAGCGGCGCCCGGTGGACATAAACCGTATCCAGGATGAGCATCCCGCCCTTCTTCAGTTTCCCGGCGTAGCGGTCGCAGGCCTCCTGGCTCATACAGAGCAGAATGTCCGCCTCCAGGACCTCGGGGTAGTCCACTTCTTGGTCGGAAATGATGACTTCCGACCGGCTGGCCCCACCCCGCGCCTCCGGGCCGTAGGACTGGGTCTGAACGACCTTTTTCCCGTCCCGGACGGCCGCTTCGGCCAGCAGGATGCCCGCCAGAATCACTCCCTGACCGCCCGTACCGGCAATTCGGATTTCGGTGCGTTCCATCCTATCTCCCTCCGGGCGCGCAGGACGACCTCATCGTAATACCGCCGGGTGTATTCGGTCAGGTCGTCCCGGTCCGCCAGAATGCCGCGGATGATCTTCCCGGCCCGCTCCTCCGGACTCATCCGCTCCGCCTGTCTCAGGGTGATGCTATCCTCCTTCAGGCGGCGCATCATCTCCGGCGCGGTTCCCCAACGGTTCAGCCGACCGATGGTCGTATGGCAGTAACTGATGGCCTCCACCAGCGAGAAGCCCTCTTTCTGCAGCGCGCGGGCGATATAATTCTGAAGTTCGTCCACATGGTAGACCGTGCTGCGGGCGACAAAGGCCGCTCCTGCACACTGGGCCAGTTCGGCAATCTGGAAGGGGGGCTCAATGTGGCCGTAGGGCGCCGTGGTACTGAGCGCTCCCGGGGGAGTCGTCGGCGAGTACTGCCCGCCGGTCATCCCGTAGGTGGCGTTGTTGACCACGATGGCTGTCAGGCCTATGTTGCGCCGGGCGGCGTGGATGAAGTGGTTTCCTCCGATGGCCAGTGCGTCCCCGTCTCCCATCACCACGATGACTTTCATTTCCGGGCGCACCAGTTTGAGGCCAGTGGCGAAGGCCAGCGCCCGCCCGTGGGTAGTGTGGAGGGTGTTGAAGTCCACGTAGACGGGCATGCGGCCTGTGCATCCGATGCCGGAGACCATCGCGATGTCGTTTTTATCCAGCCCCAGGTCATCCACCGCGCGGATGATGGCCCCCAGGACGATGCCGATGCCGCAGCCGGCACACCAGACGTTGGGGAACTTTTTGGTGTGGCGGAGATACCGTTCGTGAATGCGGGATTCGCTCTGGGTTTTCATAGCCCCTCCCGGCAAGTAGGGCGGGTGGGATTTGAACCCACACGTCCTCAACGGACAGAGGATTTTAAGTCCCCCGCGGCTGCCGTTTCGCCACCGCCCCAGACAGAAACGGGCAGTCCCGAGGACTGCCCGCTTGTTCAACGTCCCACCAGGAGGCGGCGGTCGGATTTGAACCGACGAATGAGGGTTTTGCAGACCCTTGCCTTACCCCTTGGCTACGCCGCCGCACTATCATCGTGAGCGGGCGACGGGACTCGAACCCGTGGCCTTCTCCTTGGCAAGGAGACGTTCTACCAACTGAACCACGCCCGCTTTTCGTGCCTGATTATACCACATCCTGTCAAAATTGGCAAGAGGGAATTTTGGGGTATAATACAGGATAGCAATTTCACGCCCGGAGTAAATTCTGTGCGCTATCTGGTCATCTCCGACATCCATGCCAACCGCACCGCTATGGAAGCTGTGTTGAGGGACGCCGTTCCTTTTGATATGATCTGGTGCCTGGGGGACCTCGTCGGGTACGGCCCCGACCCCAATGAATGCGTGGCCCGCATCCAGGACTTTGAGCACATCTGCGTGGCGGGCAACCACGATTGGGCCGCCCTGGGCCTGCTGACGCTGGATGATTTCAACACCGAGGCTCGCATCGCTCACCTCTGGACCCGGGAAGAATTGACCCCGGTCAGCCAGGAATATCTTCAGCAACTGCCGGTCCGTCTGGAACAGGGGGACTTCACGCTGGTCCACGGCAGCCCCCGGGAGCCCATCTGGGAATATCTGCTGGACCTGGGGGGGGCCCTCATTAACTTCTCCCATTTCTCCACTTCCTTCTGCCTGGTGGGTCACACCCATCTCCCGTTAATGTTCGTGCTGGATGAGGAAGGGGGCCGTCCCCGCGCGATGATCCCGGAAATCGGGATCCCCATTCCTCTCCGTGGGTATCGGATGATTCTGAACCCGGGGAGTGTGGGGCAGCCCCGGGACGGCGACCCGCGCGCCAGTTACGCCATCCTGGACACCGACGCGATGACCTGGGAACTGCGCCGGGTTCCGTACCCGATAGAGATCACCCAGGAGCGGATGCGCGCCCGGGGCCTCCCCCGCCGCCTGATCGCCCGTCTGGAAGTGGGGCGCTGATAGCAAAAACCACGAAGGCCTTGCCCTGAGGGCCACGCCCCGATGCCCCTCAGGACGAGCCCCTTCGGGGCGTGGCCCTCGGCCCCGAGGCCTCAGGCCGAGGGGACTTCTCGCCCCGAGGGGCTCGGCCCGCCACGCGGCGATCCGCTCGCGGCGTGGCCAAAGGGACACAAAGGGGCACAAAGATTTGCTGATGATCTCAGGCGGGGAACGGGTAGACGTACTGCGGCGTCTTAAAAGCGGATGGGAATCATCCCAAGGAGGAGAAGAAAATGAAGAGACATCTGGGGTTCGTGATATTGATCGCCATCCTGGCCATCGCGGTCGGGGGATGCGCCCCCCGTCACGCCGCAACACCGGTGCCTGCCCCGCCGATGGCTCCCCTCCTCGCCGCAACACCTGTGCCCACTCCGCCGAGGGGCCTTCTCCCCGCCGAGGAGAAAGCGGCATACGTGGGTGTAGATGCGGCCGCTGTTGCCCATATCGCCAGCACCGAACGAATGGTCGTCCGGACCGCCAGCCTGGACCTCGTCGTCCCGGATACGGAGAAGGCGCTGGCCGACATTCAGGCTATGGCCCATGAACTGGGCGGCTACGTGGTCTCCGTGGAGGCCTACCAGTACCAGGAAGGCTGGCGGGCCACGCTGACCTTCCGGGTCCCGTCCGATGCGCTGGACACCGCGCTGGAACGCCTGCGAGCGATGGCAACGACGGTCCGGTGGGAATCCGTCTCCGGGCAGGACGTGACGGACCAGTACGTGGACCTGGAGTCCCGCCTGCGCCACCTCCAGGCCAAAGAGAAACAACTGCTGGAGTTCCTGGACCGGGCGGAGGACACGGAGGCGGTCCTGGCGGTCTACGAGCACCTCAGCCAGACCCAGGCGGAGATAGAGCAGGTGAAGGGGCGGATGCAGTACCTGCAGAATCAGGTCGCCCTGGCAACGGTCACCGTCATCCTGACGCCGGATGTGATGGCTCAGCCGCTGGAGATGGGCGGCTGGAACCTGCCCGGCACCGTCCGCAGCGCGGTGGAAGCGCTGCTGGACGTCCTGGAGTTCTTTGTCAAGGCGCTCATCTACATCATCATCGTCGTCCTGCCCACGCTGATCCTGCTGGCGCTCCCCGTCGTCGCGATATTCCTGCTGGTGCGCTGGCTGGTCCGGCGACGGCGGCGCCAGTAGTCCGCTGAAGCCCTCACCGCGGAGAACCCAGGGGAGCAGAGATTGTTCTGCCCGCCCGGCGTTCTCCGCGGTGATGTATCGGGGCGAAGCAAGTGTGGCGCATAGTTGATCCTGCAAGTGTAGCGTGAGATTTATCCTGCATCGCACAGGATAATGGCCCTTCTTTGGTGCAAAGTGACAGGCCAAAGGGGTGTGTCCCAAAATCGTCGGGAGCCCAGTGGGCCAGGCCGTAAACGGCCTGG
>JAGHZG010000105.1 GCA_017743275.1 Chloroflexota bacterium
GGGGGAGGTGGTGGCCGAGCCGGGGGCGGGGCGTTTCCTGCCCCTGCTGGAATCTCCCCCGGCCGCGCCCCTTTAGGGCTTGTCTGAGAATGCCCGTAGTCAGCCACAGAGCGAAGCGGAGTGGCGTTTCAAGGACCCAAAGCGGCACTCCACTGGCGCTTCGTGCCTGACTACGAACGATTTCAGGCACAATCTTGAGAAGGCGACCGACGGCATTGCCGTTGGTCGCTTTTATGACAGCCAGGCCCGGACCGCCGCCAGAATCTCCTCCGGCGGCGTCCGGGTGGCGTCAAACCAGCGGATGCGGGGATCGCTCAGGCGGAACCAGTTGTATTGATGCCGGATGAACCGCCGGGTGTCCCGCCGGATCTGCGTCAGCACTTCCTCCAGCACTGCCTGCCCCTCAAAGTACGGGCGGAACTGCCGGTAGTTGAGGGCCGACATCGCCGGGAGGTCCCACCCGTACCCGGCCTCCAACAATCCCCGGATTTCCTCCACCAGCCCGGCCCGGACCATCTCCTCCAGCCGCGCGTCGGCGCGGGCGTAGAGGGCCGAACGGTCCATCGTCAGGCCGACCTGGAAGAAATCGCAGGGCGGGGAAGTCCGGGCCGGCCTGAAGGGACCGGCGCGCAGGGCAATTTCCAGCGCCCGCACCACCCGGCGGGGGTTGCGCGGGTCTACCCGGGCAGCGGCTTCGGGGTCCAGCGCGGCCAGGCGGGCCCGAAGAGCCTCCAGCCCCTCCCGACGGGCCTGCTCCTCCAGTTCGGCCCGCAGCGCGAGGTCCGGGGGGACGGGAGGGGGAGTCCATCCCTCCACCAGCGCGCGAATGTACTGCCCGGTTCCGCCCACCACGATGGGCAGACGGCCGCGGGCGTGAATGTCGGCGATGGCTCCGTGCGCCAGGCGCAAAAAACGGGCCAGCCCCACCGTCTCATCGGGGTCCGCGATGTCTATCAGGTGGTGGGGGACTCTGGCCCGTTCCTCCGGGGTCGGCTTGGCTGTGCCGATGTCCATCCCCCGGTAAAAGAGGCGGGAATCGGCAGAGACCACCTCTCCCCTCAGGTGTTCGGCCAGGTAGAGGGAGAGGGTGGTCTTGCCCACCGCCGTCGGCCCGACGATGACCAGGACCTTATCCGACGGTACGGGCGTGAAACCGCACATAGGTCAGCGTGCGGTTGATCAACTCCTTGGCCAGGAAGAGCCCTTGCAGGTCCCGGGCCAGCGTCTGCCCGACGGCGATGGTGTCTTTCGCTCCCTGCAGCGGAAGCCCGATGGCGTCCAGGCGGAGCAGGCTGGGCTGGCCCTCCTCGCCCACCAGCAGCGTATCAATCCGGGCCGCGATTTTCCGTTCCGTGGGCGTCCCGCTGTAGCGCTTCCAGAGCACGTACAGCAGATACGCATAGAGGCCGTTCACGTGGAGGATATTCAGGAATTTGGAGACGGCGTGCGTGATCTCCTCCCCGCTCAGCCGGTCCTCCACCCTCAGGCCATCCACGATGCGACGGGCATAATCCGCGCAGTAGAAATCCAGGTTCTCCACGGTTTGTTGGATACCCATCGTTCCCTCCTTAATCCCCCTAATCCTTACTCCCTACTCCCTACTCCCAAATTCAACACTCGCAACCGCCCCATCCCCCGGGTGCTCTTGCCGCCGATGCCCAGGTATTCAATGTAGTGGAGTCCTTTTTCCACCTGTTCCTGCACCCAGGCGATGTCCTGGGGAATGGGCTGGCCGTCCAGCAGGAAGTCGCGCGGGTTCTTGTAGACCACCGGGAAGGAGAAGAGCGTCCCGCGCGGGATGGCCTCGTAGGTATAGAGAGCACCCGTGAGCGCCGCGCCGGTGGAGCGGTCAATGGCAGTGGAGGTGCGCACTTCCAGGTTATTGTTGACCACCTGGGCGAAGAGTTCGTCCGGCACCAGCACCAGCCGGGTGAGCGTCTCCTCCGGCACATTAGCGGCCTTGAGGCGGGCCACTCCGGAAGAGGTCAGGGGGGAGGCCGGGACGGCGACGGGCAACAGGAGCCACCCCAGGTTCAGCCGACGGCCCGGAAGCCCCGTCTGCAGACGGAAACCGTGCTCTGGCTTCAACTGGATGTCCACGTCCTTCGCCTCCAGCGCGCCCGACTGGACCAGTTCCCGCAGCCGCTCCGGGGAGGTGACCCAGACCGGACCGAACATAGAGGGGGCGGGGAAGAAGAGGGGGAATGCGTCAAAAGTTTGCACCATGCTGGGGGATGTGCGGCCGCCGGGCTGGAGAAAGCCGTAGGGGATGCAGACGGGGCAGTCCACCCGACCGCATGCTCCGTCCTTCTTCCCGGTGGGGCCGGTCTGGTCGGCGCAACTGGCGTATCCGACCACGCCCGGCTTCACCTCCACCGGTCGGCGGTACTTCTCCGGGTAGTGCATGGCGGTGTAGGTGCGGGCGACGCCGGCCAGGCTGGTCGCCGGGATTTTGGGCAGGTTGCTGGCCGCGTCCCGGACGATGGGATTATCCACCCGTCCCATCTGCATCTCCCCGCTGCCGATGTGGACGGGGTCCAGGGCCAGCGCGTAGTACGTTTTTCGCAGGTACGGCATGCTGACTTCATCCATGGTCTCTCTCCTCTCTCAGGCGGGGGTTCCCAGCAACAGGTCCAGCGCGTCGGACAGGGCCGCCAGGGTGGCGAAGGTCCGCCGCCCCACACCCTTCAAGGCCACCACTCCTTCCGGCTCATCCACTCCGGAGACTTCCAGGCGGGCCTGACCAAATCCGCGCGTGCTCTTTCCGGAGAAGCCGTGGACGCGCATCATAATCACGACGGCCTCTCCCAGCGCCCTCAGGTCTTCCCGAATCTCCGGAAGGGCCTGTTCCTCCGTCCGGTCCATCAGGTCAAAGGGGATGTAGAGAAGGGTAAAGATACCCGAGGCGCCGGCGGGCACCGTCTCCAGGAGAATCGGCACCGTCCCGGCCCGGGTCTTGCGGCTATGGGGGTTAATGACTTCCAGACCGATGCAGTCAAAGAAGGTAGGATAGCAGCGGAATCGTCCCTGGATATTCCCCTCTTCGGCCAGTTCTTCCTCCTCACCCCGGGCCTGCCCGAAGAGGCGGGCGATCAGCGGCGACGCCTCCCCCTCCGGCAACTGGCGGGAGAGGACGGTGCGCAGGATGCCCTTCCAGGTGCTGGCCCGCATCATCGGGACCTTCCAGACCGCGTCTTTCATCACCGGGTTCTCGTGGATGTAGAACTCCTCATCGTCCCGGCTGTAGAAGGGACGGGCGAGGGTGAAGCGGAACTGGATGCAGGCCGAAAAGGGTGGCAGGTCCTGGAGGTCTATGCGGGGCGGGTAGATGCCCAGCCGGGCCAGTTGCTCCAGACCCGGGCGGATGACCCCTTCTACGTACGGGGAGTCCCCCTTGCGCCGGAAGACCAGGCCCTTGTAGCCGCCGCCGAAGCGGGGATGGCCGCTGCGGGCGAATTCCTTGACGTCGCTGGTCAGCCCCTGGGCCAGCAGGGAGACCCGGGCGTGGGGCCAGACCAGTTCCCGATACGGCTCCTTATGGTCGCCGACGATGCGACGGACGTCGTCCTGGGTCTCGCAGGGGTAGGCGACGTAGAAGTCGTAGGGCGGCCGCCGCTCCCCTGGCGGGGCCGGTCGGCGGTTCTCGCCTCCTCTGGGCGGAGGCCCTGATGCCGGTCGCGGTTTAGAGCTCATCCAGCACCTCCTTTCCGGTACGGGTGTCCGCAACCCCCAACCGCTGGAGGGTCGCCAGGACCTTCTCCAGCATCCCCTCGTCCCGGGCGTATCCCCAGAAACGGGAGACGGTCTGGAAGGAGAAGACTTTCTTGCTCACCCCACGCCGTCCGCTGAGGAAGCCCGAGGGGTCTACCCTGACCAGTTCGTTGACCTGGCTTCGGTCCAGCCAGCGCGCGGTGTTAAAAAAGAAGAGGCGCAGGTCGGGCCATTCGGGAGGGGCGCGGCGGAGCCGCTCCTGCATGCGGGGGGAGGCGTCCAGGATGCGGGCCAGCCAGGCCTGGACATCCTTTCGGGTCATACCGGTGGGGAGCCGCAGGGGGGAGGCCAGCGCGACCAGGCCGTAGTCCGGCTGAGGGGGCTTGAGGGTCGTCTTGCCGCCCAGGGAGCCATAGCGGGTGATAAGCCAGACCGCCTTCGCCAGCAGCCAGCGCTCCTCCGGTTCGGTGGGCTTCAACTCCACGAAGTTCATTACGAAGGAGACGCCGGGCTGGCTGAGATTGACCTCGTACCCGCCCTCCCCGTCGGTAAGGAGCAGGCGCAGTTTGCTGCTCCAGCCAGTGCATCCGAAAAGCCGGCAGGTCGGGCAGACGTCCCGCAGGCCGTCCTCGGCCTCCCCCGTCCGATGGTAGGCCACTTCGTCAAAGGAGCACCGGTCGTCTCCCGTGGGGTCGCAGGCGTACCCTCCCAGCCCGCGGACCAGCACCTCGGTCCACCAGCGGACGGAGCCCATCAGGCTGGTCTCTTTGGCCTGTTCTGAGGTGCGGTCCACATCGCCGGTCCAGATAGGGGCTAATGTTCGCAGGTTCACCACAATCGTTCGGGACATAGATCACTCCTTTCCCTGAACAGGGAGGCTTTCCGCTGCCAGCTGTGTCGCGGCGCGCACGATGTCGTCGGTGTAGGTGAATTCTTTCTCTGGGTAGAGGGGGGCTTTCTGCTCTGTTTTTACCATAGATTTGTGAAAATGTCAACCAGGTCCGCTGATGCACAAAACGCCAGCAAAATGCCATCGGGTCGTTGGTCATTTTCATGTAGTGAGTCCTCTGCAAAAAGTCCGAACTTTACTAACCCAATGCCGGGCGTTGAAGTGGCTGGAGGGCCAGAAGTCGCCATCGCAGCGCCCAAATCGCCTTGACGAAAGAAAACACAGGAGAACACACCGGCTGTTCTACCCGTTCTGGCTGCCGCTTCTGCCCTCCTTCCTGCCCCCTTTCTGCCTGCGGTGGCCGTACTCTGGCCCGCCAGAAGCGGTGCAACCGCCGGACATTGACCACCGCCGCCGACCCAATGACCATACAGGCCATGCGGAAGCGGCCCCGTACCGGGGCTTTCCCTCCCGCAAAGAGATGTCTCACACTGCGCACGATGGATTCTACCGCCGCCCGCAGGTTCCGTCCACTCTCCAGATGCTGGCGGGAGCGACGCTGACGTTCTGCTCGTTGCCTCGCTTCGGTCGTGAAGCGCAAGACCCACGCTCCCAACCGCTCTCTTGCTCTCCCTGGCCGGAAGGTCGGTTCAAGAGATCGCCCTTCTCCTGGGGTTGCATGTCCAGACGGTCCGGGAGTGAATCCGCACGTTTAACATGGCGGACCGGAAAAAGCGATGGAAATTGTTCCTGCCCCGCCGTCCTACCGGACGTCGCAGAACCTTTACCGACGCTGTCGCCGAGGGGCTGGTAGAGTTGCTCCGGCAGTCTCCCCGTCATTATAGCATCCAGAGCGAGGTCTGGACGCTTCATGCCCTGGCGCAGGTGGCCCAGGAAACCGGATTGGTGAAGTCCATCAGCCTGGAGAGCGTCCGGCGCTTGCTGCGCCGGAAGGGAATCGGGTACTTGCAGGCCAAATGGTGGATCACCAGCCCGGACCCGCACTACGAGCACAAGAAGGCCCGGCGGGATGGCTGGGTCGCCCGGGCGCACCGGGACCCCACCATTGCGGTCGTCTATCAGGACGAATCCTGGTTCAGCGGTAACCCCCGACTGACAGCGGGGTGGGGAGACGGGGACTCCATCCCCGTGGAGAAACCGGCGCAGAAGTTCCCAGGGGCGTGGGTGCTGTATGCCGCCGAGGATGTCGTCACCGGGTGGGTCCACCGCCACTATGCCCCTCGCTGCCATCAGGGATATGTCAAAGAACAACTGATGATGCTGTTGCGTTTCTACCAGGCCCAGGGCAAGCGCTTGCTGGTGGTGATTTGGGACAATGCTTCCTGGCACACCGGCAAGAGGCTGCGCCAGTGGGTCTGTGAGGATAACCGACAGGCCAAGCGGTCAGGGCAGATTCGGTTATTACTGGTGTACTTACCCCGTCGGAGTCCCTGGCTGAATCCCCTGGAAGCGATTTTCAGTCAGGCGAAACGGCGGGTGATTGGAGGGAATCAGGTCGTAGATAACGAAGAGTTGCGGGCCCGGGTAGAGCAACACTTCGCCCCTCGCAGCCCGCCTCTGGCCGTCACAGCATAACCCGGTGAGCCCGAATTATGTGAAAGGGCACCAGGGCCAGCGCCAGCGCGCGGCGCCCGGCCCGCCAGAGGGTGATGCCCCCTG
>JAGHZG010000106.1 GCA_017743275.1 Chloroflexota bacterium
CCCAGCCGACGAAGCCGCCGGCCGCGCCCCCGGCCCCCACCCTGAAGGGGACCGTCTCCCTCTGGCACGCCTGGAAAGAAAGCGAGATTGCCAGCCTCAACGAGGTCATCGCAGCCTTTCAGGCGGAATACCCGGACGTGAAGTTTGACATCCTCTACGTGCCCTTTGACGATCTGCGGGGCAAGTACGAGACCGCAGCGTCCACGGGCGGTGGCCCGGCGCTTCTCATCGGCGCGGCCGACTGGGGCCCGGCCTTCTACGATGCCGGCCTGGTCGCCGACCTCACCCCCTATCTCACGCCGGACTTCCTCGCCACCATCAATGAGGCCGCTCTGGGCGCGGTCCAGTACAAGGGTGCCCTCATCGGCCTGCCCCAGACCATCAAGGGCGTGGTGATGTACCGCAACAAGGCCATCATCCCCCAGGCTCCGAAGACATGGGAGGAACTGGTGGCGGCGGCGAAAGCCGCAACCCAGGGAGATGTGATCGGGGCCAACCTGGAGTACGGCTTCTTCTTCTCGGCGGCCCATCTCCACGGCATCGGCGGCAAACTGATGGAGCCCAACGGGGACCCCGCTTTCAACAACGAGAAGGGTGTGGAGTGGGTGAACCTGCTGGTCTCCTTCAAGGATGCCGGACCCACCGAGTACTACACGGACAACGATGTCAACCTCTTCAAGGCTGGTAAGGTGGGCATCATCATTGATGGGACCTGGAACCTGGGCGGCCTGGCCGAAGCCATCGGCGCGGATAACCTGGCCGTTGATCCCTGGCCGGCCTACAAGGACGGGCACCTCTCCGGTTACGTCCAGACCGAGAACATCTACCTGAACGCCAACGTGACCGGGGACGACCAGAAGGCGGCCCTGGCGTTCATCCAGTTCTTCCTCTCCCCCAAGGCCCAGGCGCTGCTGGCGGACCCGACCAAGGCCGCACACATCCCGGCGATCAAGGGTGTGGAGGTCGCCGACCCGCTGTTGAAGCAGGCGGTGGAAGCCTTCGCTCTGGGTACTGCCTTCCCGGTCATCCCCGAGATGGGGGCCTACTGGGGGCCAATGGACACCGCGCTGAAGTCCGTCTTTGACGAAGGCGCCGATCCTGCGGCGGCCCTCCAGCAGGCCTACGACAGTATCGTGGCCAAGATCAAGGAAATCCGCGGGCAGTAGTCGCCTGCCGTCGGAGGTGCTGTTGAATGTGGGCGCGGGTGGAGAAAAGATTTTCTCCACCCGCGTTCTTCATAATCTGAACTACTGGAGGCACGATGACCGAGGCACAGCGTTCCCCGACCCGCAGACCTTCCCGCTGGGCGACCTTTCGTCATCAATTACGAACCTCCCTGGGCCCCTGGTTGTACATTGCCCCCGCAGGGCTGGTTATGCTGGTCATCACCTTCTTTCCCCAACTCTTCCAGGTTTGGATGGCCTTCACGGATTTCCGTATCAGGCATCTCCGGTTCAACGTCTTTAACCCAGAGACGTGGCCCCAATTTGCGCCCCCTTTCGTCGGATTCGCAAATTTCTACAAAATCGTCACCAACCAACTGGCCATTGAGAACTACGATTTCTGGCGTATCCTCCTTTTCAACCTGACCTGGACCGTCAGCAACGTCTTCTTTCACGTGGTCCTGGGGGTCATTATCGCCCTGGCGTTGAACAGCAAAGGACTCTTCGGACGCCGCATCTACCGGGCCCTGTTTGTCCTCCCCTGGGCGATGCCCGGCTATATCACGGCCCTGACCTGGAGAAACATGTACGACCCCCGCTTTGGAGCCATCAATCAGTTAATTGGCATCGTCAATAACTGGCTGGGGACCTCTTTTCCGACGGATACCCGCTGGATGGATGTGGCTCAGCCCCCCATCGGTGGTCCGCTCAGTTTCCTGCCCCTGGCCTTCTACTGCGTCCTGCTGGCCAACGTCTGGCTGGGTTGGCCTTTTATGACGGTGGTGGCTACGGGGGCCCTGCAGGCGATCCCGGAGGAACTCTATGAGGCTGCTTCTATAGACGGAGCCAGCGGGTGGCAAAAATTCTGGAAAATCACGGCCCCCCTCATCCGTCCGGCGATGGTTCCGGCCATCATGCTGGGGACCATCTGGACCTTCAATCAGTTTAATGTCATCTACTTCATCAGCGGCGGTGGCCCCTTCGGGCGGACAGAGATCCTGGTCACCCAGGCCTTCAAACTGGTCTACGAGCAACGTCTGTATGGGGTGGCCGCTGCCTTCAGCATCGTCGTTTTCTTCATCCTGCTGATCATCACGCTGATCAACAACCGGATCACCCGGGCGACGGAGGCGTACTATGCGTAGCCAGATCAAACGTAAGGCACTCCTGCGCCAGATCGCGCTGCAATTATTCCTGCTGGCAGTGACCGCCTTCGTCCTGTTTCCTCTCCTCTGGATTTTCTCCCTGGCCCTGGACCCGCGCAATATTGACAAGCCGCTGGAACTCCGGTTAATCCCGCCGGGGGCTTCCTTGAACTCTTTCCAGAAAATCCTTGCGCAGCCCTTCCGACTACTCTGCCGAGACCCCTCCGATGTCTCCACTTGTATGACCTTTTCGCGACTTCTCGGGAACAGTCTGCTGGTCTCGCTGGGGACCAGTGTCATAGCGGTTGTCCTGGGGGCATCGGCGGCCTATGCCTTCTCCCGCTTCCAGTTCATCGGACGGCAGGCAGGGATGCTGGCTTTCATCGTGCTGATTATGCTTCCGGCCTCCGCGACCCTGGCTCCCCTCTATGTCCTGCTCACCCAGATCAAGATCGGGAACGAGCCCCTGCGGGCCACCCTCCCCGGCCTGATGGTCGCCTATGGATCGGGCGCGCTCCCCTTCGCCATCTGGAACCTGAAGGGATACTTTGACACCGTGCCGCGAGAACTGGAAGAAGCGGCGATCATAGATGGCGCGAACCAGTTCCAGGTCTTCTACCGCATCATCATGCCTCTTTCCACCCCCGCGCTGGCCGTGACCATCCTCTTCAGTTTTATGGCCGGATGGACAGAGTTTATCCTGGCCTGGACGTTCCTGGAAAACCCTTCCCGCTTCACGCTGGCGATGGCGCTGCGGGCGATGCAGGGCCAGTTTGCGACCCCCTGGTCGGAGTTCGCTGCCCTCTCCATCCTGATGAGCATTCCGGTAGTGGTCATCTTCTTCGGCCTGCAGCGGTTCATTGTCTCCGGGCTCTCTATGGGAGCGGTGAAGGGATAACCGAACCACGCCCGTTTGTTATCAGGCACGGAGTGCAGCGGAGTGCCGTCTCGGCGATCAGGACGCCTGTACGGGCGAGGCATATCTCGCCCCTTCGCCTTGTGGCTCACTACGTTCGGGGCTTACTACGAGCGGTTTCGTTCGTGGTCAGGCAGGAGCGCCAGCGAAGTACCGTTTTGGGCTTGGGGGATGATGCCGCAAAGGGCGCAAACCCGTGCCGTGAATTCCGGCCTGGGCCGCACTCTTGCCGGGTCGTCAACGACCCGGCTCAGAGGGGAAGGGAAACTGAAGCGCCCTCAAACAGCGCGTGGCACTTTCCCCCCGCCCAACGGGGCGCTGTGCGACCCGTTTACCCGAAACCGCGAGAGCGGGGGATGGGTAGCGAAGGGAAGGATACCGGCGAATCCTGAACTTTGACAACTGAAGTTCATCTGTTCTTCTGAATCATTCGTGGATGTCCATTCAGGTGCGGTGAGAAAACTCACCAACCCCTGACCTCCTGGCAGAGGAGTGACCGCATCACCCTACGTTGTGTGCCTGGTGAACACACGGCGGAGTGCGAGGGTGAGAAGGGGATAAACCGCCAGCCGCAGGCGGTGACGCCCCCAGCAGGTGGCTATGGGCAGGAGACGAAGGTACGTTTGAAGCGTCGTGAGTTGGAACCTGCCAAAGCGGCTGACAGGCAGGCCCAAACGGGAATTGTCCCCATTCGGCCCTGGTTTAGCGCACCCAGGGCGTCTGCCCGATGCGAGGGACACGGCGTAAAGTACCGCCCTAAGGCCACGAAAAATGGACATCCGGAACGGGGAAACCCCTTGTGGCTCTCCCCACGAGGGAGCAGGCAACCAACCGGAAGCCCCAAGGGAAGAGGATGGCTCAAAAAGCAAAGGCCCCGAGTAACGCCGGGGATACGCTGACGTGAGCCCGGTTCGTGGGAAGGTAGAGGCACACAAGGAGTTCAGGTCTTGGACAGACGAGGCCCCAAGCCCCGGACTGAGGACTGGGAGACGCTGGACTGGAAGCGATACCAGCGCAACGTCTTCCGACTCCAACGGCGCATCTACCGAGCCGCACGGCAGGGCGACTGGCGGCGAGTCCACAAGTTACAACGGCTGTTGCTTCGCTCCTGGTCGGCGCGCTGTCTGGCCGTCCGACGGGTGAGCCAGGAAAACCGGGGAAAACGAACCGCCGGGGTGGACGGGGTGAAAAACCTCACCCCCCGACAACGACTGAACCTGGTCAAGAAACTGGCAAACCTGAAGGAATGGCACGTCGCGCCCATTCGCCGGACGTATATCCCCAAGCCGGGAACAGGGGAAAAGCGAGGACTGGGCATCCCGGTCCTGGCCGACCGGGCCTGTCAGGCCCTGGTCAAACTGGCTTTAGAGCCGGAATGGGAAGCCCAGTTTGAACCCCACTCCTATGGCTTTCGCCCGGGACGGTCGGCACACGATGCGATAGAGGCAATCTTCAACGCCATCTGCCTGAAGCCCAAATACGTTCTGGACGCCGACATCGAGAAATGCTTTGACCGTATCCACCACCAGGCCCTGCTGAAGAAACTGCGCACCATTCAGCCGATAGAACAACGGGTGCGGGACTGGTTGAAAGCGGGGATTGTGGAGAAGGGCGAATGGCTGTTTCCGGAAGAAGGGACGCCGCAGGGAGGCGTCCTATCGCCCCTTCTGGCCAACATTGCCCTGCACGGACTGGAAAGGGCAATCACTGGCGAGCAGCGGCGACCCCGGATCACCGTCATCCGGTACGCCGACGACTTCGTCGTGCTGTGCGAAGACCGGAATGCGTTGGAAGCGGCCAAAGAGAGGGCCGAAACCTGGCTGGCTGGAATCGGGTTGCGGCTGAAAGAGGCCAAGACCCGCATTACTCACACCCTGGAAGAATGCGAAGGGTCACCAGGCTTTGACTTTCTGGGCTTCCACGTGCGGCAATACCGGGTAGGGAAGTATCGTACCCGTACCTATCGGGGCAAACCTGGCTTCAAAACGCTCATCCGGCCGGCAAAGGAGGCCGTCAAACGGCACACGGAGAAGGTGAACGGTATCGTCCACCGCCACCGGATCGCACCGCAATCGGCCCTGATTACGGTTCTCAATCCGGTGATTCGGGGGTGGGCGAACTATCACCGGACCGGAGTGGTCAAACAGACCTTCAACCGGCTGGACTGGCAGATGGATGAGCGGTTGATGCGTTGGGCGGCGTACCGGCATCCCCGGAAGACCCGACACTGGCGACGACGCCGCTACTGGCGGCAGGAAGGGATGCGGCTGGTCTTCAGCGACGGGAAGAAGCGGTTGAGAGGATACGCCGAAGTGTCCATCAGGCGGCACGTGAAAGTACGGGGGGAGAAGAGCCCATATGACGGGGATTGGATGTATTGGGGAGCACGTCTGAGGCGAGACCCGCGATGGCCGGAGCGGGTGAGATGGCTGCTGAAGCGACAGGAAGGACGATGTGGGAATTGTGGACTGCCGTTGACGACAGAGGACGGGATGGAGGTCCACCATCGGGACGGGGACCGGCGGAATAACCGGCCGGAGAACCTGGTGCTACTCCACGCCCACTGTCACGACCAGGCGCATGCCGGGCTGTACCATTGACAGGGTCCCACGGGCCGAGGAGCCGGATGAGGGGAAACTCTCACGTCCGGTTCTGAATCGGCGGTGGGGCGGGCGACCGCCCCACCGACCGTAACTCCAGCCGACGCCGCCTTCGGCGGCGCGGCTGAAGCGGATGCCGTTGGGCGCAGGAGGCCAAGATGATCCAACTCACATCATTCAGCCAAAAGCTCTCGTTACTGCTTGTATTGTCCCTGTTATCCACCTCGCTACCCGGGCCGCTCACTCTTCCCGGAACCGGCCCCACCGTGACAACCGACGCGCCGAGTTTCACCTCCCCGCTCCCGACACCAACGCCACAACTCCAGCCCTTATCATTCACCAGCCCCCTCCCCAC
>JAGHZG010000107.1 GCA_017743275.1 Chloroflexota bacterium
AGATGTGTATAAGAGACAGCCTCTCCGCCGATCCGGAGACGGCGGCCCGGGTCGGCGCGCGTCACGCTCCCAACCCGGTCGTCCTCACCGTCCGCGCGGCGGAGGCCGCCAGGGCGGGCATTCTCTTCCACCAGGCCGACGAGTCCACCTACCTGGCCAAAACCATCCCGCCGGAGTTCCTGGAATTCCCGGAGGAGCGATGAAACTTGCCGACCGACAGACCGCTGAGGGAATTCTCTACACCGACCAGTACCAACTCACGATGGCCCAACTCTACTATCGGATGGGCCTCCACGAAAAGTGGGCGCAATTTGACTATTTCTTTCGCAGTTACCCCAACTACGGCTCCCACCGGGCCGGCTACTGCATCAACGCCGGCCTGGAATGGCTGGTGGACTGGATGCAGGAGGCCCGGTTCCGGGAGGAGGACCTGGCCTACCTGCGGGGCCAGGTGGGGCGGACGGGGCGCCGCCTCTTCGCGGACGACTTTCTGGACTGGTTGCGGAAGAACGGGCATTTTTGGGCCGTCTCTATGCAGGCCATCCCCGAGGGACGGGTGGTCCATCCCAACGTCCCCCTGGCGGTGGTGCGGGGGCCGCTGGCCATGGCCCAGATTCTGGAGACCCCGCTCCTCAACTACCTGAACTACCAGACCCTTATCGCCACCAAGGCGGCGCGCATCCACGAAATCGGTCGGGGCCGGACCCTGCTGGAGTTCGGCCTGCGGCGGGCCCAGGAGCGGGCCGCCCTCGCTGGCGCTCGGGCGGCCCTCATCGGCGGCGCCGACTTCACCTCCAACGTCGGCATCTCCCACGTCCTGGGCTATCCCCCCAAAGGCACCCACGCCCACAGCATGGTGCAGATTTTCATGGCCCTGGGCGAAGGGGAACTGGGCGCCTTCCGGGCCTACGCCGACGTCTACCCGGATGATTGTCTCCTGCTGGTGGACACCATCAACACCCTGGAGAGCGGCATCCCCAACGCCATCCGCGTCTTTGAGGAACTGCGCCGCAAAGGACACGAGCCGGTCGGCATCCGGCTGGATTCCGGCGACCTGGCCTACCTGAGCATCCAGGCCGCCCGGATGCTGGACGAGGCGGGGTTCCCGAATACCGTCATCGTCCTCTCCAACCAACTGGATGAACTGGTCATCTGGGAAATCATCACCCAGATTCAGAAAGAGGCACCCCGCTACGGTGTGGACCCGGACCGTCTCATCAACCGTCTGGTCTACGGGGTGGGGACACGGCTCATCACCTCGGAGGGCGCGCCCGCGCTGGATGGGGTCTACAAACTGGTGGCCGTGCGGGATGGCGGGCAATGGGTCCCGGCGATCAAAATCTCTGAGACGCCCGAAAAGACCCTCAACCCCGGCGACAAGCGGGTCTGGCGGCTCTACGACCGGCGCGGGAAGGCCACTGCCGACCTGCTCAGTCTGCAGGACGAGGACCCCCGGCAGATGGACCGGGTCGTCCTGCGCCATCCCACCGACCACACCGCGTTCCGGGTCCTGGAGCGCCAGGATATCTCCGAGGTGGAACCGCTCCTGGTGGACGTGCTTCATGAGGGCCGCCTGGTCTACGAATTCCCGTCCATTGAAGAAATCCGCCGCCTCCGCCAGGCGGACATGGAACGGCTGGACGACGGGGTCAAGCGGCTCATCAACCCCCACGTCTACCACGTCTCACTGACCGAAGGGTTGTGGAACCTGAAGCAGGAATTGATCCGGAGGGCACGGTGAGGCGGGAGCGTGAAACGTGAAAAGTAAAACGTGAAATCGTGGAATTAAGGAGGAAACGATGACCACAAAAGCACAAGTTACCTGGATTGGGCCGGGGCTGCGGCTGGTGGGAGAGGCCGGAGGCCCCGCCATCATCCTGGACCACGCCCTGGAAGGGGAAGACCGGCCCGAGACCGGCCCCACGCCGATGAAGGTGGTTCTCATCGGCCTATGTGGTTGTACTGCGATGGACGTGATCTCCATCCTGCAGAAAAAGCGGCAGCCCTTCACAGGCCTGGAGGTGCACGCCACCGCCGAGCGCGCGGGCGACCATCCCAAAGTCTACACCCAGATTCATCTGGAGTACGTCGTGAAGGGCAAGGGGGTGGACCCGCAGGCCGTGGAGCGGGCCATAGAACTCTCCCAGAGCAAATACTGCTCCGTTTCGGCCATGCTGGCCAAAACGGCCACCATCACCACCTCGTACCGGATTGAGGAGGGATAACCTTTGCGGCGGCCCCTGGCCGCCGCAAAATGGTTTTAACCCCCCACCGCGTAGAAACAGAGCATCACGCTCCCGTACCGCCGCTGGTCCACCAGAACCAGATGGCGCAGGAGCAGGTCCTGGTACTCCCGGGGGTGAATCTGCGCGATGGCCCGGCCATCGGCGGCCAGCCAGCCCAGAGCGGCGTCTATGGCCTGGAGCGTCGCCGCCCAGAGGCCTTGATACTGGGGCGGGGCGATGTAGATGTAATCAAACGGTTCCGGCTCCCCGCGCAGAAAGGTGAAGACGTCGGCCCGGACGACGCGCGCCTGGCCTGCCAGTCCGGTCAGCGCCAGGTTCTCCCGGATGATGCGCAGGGCCGCCGGACTCCGCTCCACAAAGACTGCCTCCGCCGCCCCCCGGCTGAGCGCCTCAATCCCCACCTGACCCGTCCCGGCAAAGAGGTCCAGAAAACGGGCCCCCACCACGCCGTCCCCCAGAATGCTGAAGAGAGCGGACTTGGCCCGGTCGGTGATGGGACGGGTCTCGCCCCCCGGCACCGATTTCAGTTTGCGGCCTTTGGCCTTCCCGGTAACAACTCTCATCAGCGAGGCGTGAAACGTAAACCGTGAAACGTGAAGTGTGAAGCGTGAGGCTTATGGGTCGGCAGCCCCTATGTGCTCCAAAACGCGGGCCAGGACCTCCTCCACCGTCAGGCCAGTGGTGTCTATGACGACGGCACCGTCGGGAACGCGGAGAGGGGAGACGGCGCGGTGGCTGTCTATCTCGTCTCGGCGGAGCATCATCGCCAGCACTTCCTCGTACGTGACCGACTCCCCCCGGGCCTGCCGCTCCAGCCAGCGCCGCCGCGCCCGCTCCTGGGGCGTCGCATCCAGGTACAGTTTCAGGTCGGCATCGGGCAGGACCACCGAGCCGATGTCCCGCCCGACCATGATGACCCGACCGGCGGCGGCGATGCGCCGCTGATGGGCGACCATCGCCCTCCGCACCCCCGGATAGGCGGAGATGACGGATACATTAGCATCCACTTCCGGCCTGCGGATGTCCCAGGTGACATCCTCCCCGTCAGTCAGGACGGTGTACTGGCGTCCATCGTCCACTGTAGGCAGGGTAATGTCAATGTGGAGTTCCTCCGCCAGCGCGGTGATGGCGGCCTCACCCTCCACCGGCACCCCGCGCGAGAGTGCCACCCACGTGACCGCGCGGTACATTGCGCCGGTATCCAGATACAGGTAGCCCAACCTCTGGGCCAGCAGATAGCCAATGGTGCTCTTCCCCGATGCAACAGGGCCGTCTATGGTGATGGTGGATGGGAGCATACGGATTCCGCGTTGTCGGTGAAATCTCTGCGTGCTCGCAACTATCTATCCTGATCGGTTTGCAGATACCGTAGCGCAGGCTGTCAGCCTGCATGCAGGCCTGGCGGCCTGCGCTACGGGGGCATACCTTCGCTGACGTCTTTTACGGCGCCTGCCCAGAGGCCCCCTGGCAGGTAGTTACGCGTACTCTGTGTCTCGGCGGTGAGTTTCTCTACGTCCGCCCTTTAACGCCCGTATCTCCGCCGGGGTGAGAGGTCGCCACTTCCCCGGCGGCAGGTCGCCCAGACGGACCGGGCCGATGCGGACCCGGATCAGGCGAACGACGGGATGGCCCAGAAGGGCCGCAGTCCGCCGAATCTGCCGCTTCCGCCCCTCCCGCAGCACCACCCGCAGCCAGGTCCGCTCCTTTGTCCCCTCCTGCTCTTTCCGCAGGACGGAAACCCAGGCCGGCGCGGTGGGTTTGCCGTCCAGTTCCACCCCCCGCCGCCACCGTTCCAGCGTCTCTTCGGTGGGGTGCCCCTCCACCAGGACGTGGTACTCCTTCTCGTGACCGAACCGGGGATGGGTGAGCCGGAGCGCCAGGTCGCCATCGTCGGTGAGCAGGACCAGCCCCTCACTGCGCAGGTCCAGCCGTCCCACCGGAAACAGCCGCGCCGGATGTTTCACCAGGTCCAGGACGGTGGGGCGGCGGCCCGTGCCGTCCCCCTCGTCGGAGAGGACGCCCGGAGGCTTGTGCAGGGCGATGTAGGTGGACTCGCGCGGCAGGCGAATGGACCGACCGTCTATCTCAATCCGGTCCCGCCGGGGGTTCGCCTTCTGCCCCAGGCGGGCCACCTCTCCGTTCACGGTCACTCGCCCCTGCCGGATCAGGTCCTCGCAGGCCCGCCGGGCGCCAAACCCGGCGCGAGCCAGAATTTTCTGCAGTCGCTCCTCCATCGCGTATCGCGAATCGCGTATCGCAAATCGCTATTTCCGTAACACCCGGTCGTAGGCCTCCGGTCGTCGGTCCTCAAAGACGGTCAGGTAGCGGCGGGCCTTCTGGATTTCCCGCAGGTCGGCGCGAGCGACAAGCAACCCTTCCTGGTCGTCCCCTTCCACCAGCACCCGGCCCCAGGGGTCCACAACCATAGAGTGCCCGGGGAAGACGGCATCTCCATCTACACCGACCCGGTTACACGCGGCGACAAAGAGTTCATTTTCCACTGCCCGCGCGCGGGCCAGCAGCAGCCAGGCCTCCAGCCGCCGGACGGGCCACTGGGCCGGAACCAGCAGGAGGCGGGCCCCGGCCACCGCCAGCGCCCGGCTCAGTTCGGGGAAGCGCAGGTCATAACAGATGATCACTCCCACCGGTCCCCAGGGGGTGGAGCAGAGGACCGCCCGGTCGCCGGGGGCCAGGTAGCGCGGCTCGTTCATCAGGCGGAAGAGGTGAATCTTGCGGTAGGCGCCCAGGAGCGAGCCGTCGGGGGCGTAGAGGACGGCAGTGTTGGAGACGCCGTCCTCATGCTGTTCCAGCAACGATCCGCAGAGGTAGAGGCCAAACTCCCGCGCCATCGCGGCCATTTCGGCGAAACCGCCCTCGCCCAGAGGGGCCGCCCATTCCGCCGCCCGCTCCAGGTCGTAGCCGTGCAGCCAGAGTTCGGGCAACAGCATCAGGTCGGCGCCGGCCTCCCGGGCCTGCGCGGCCAGTGCCCGCGCCCGGGCCAGGTTCCGCTCCGCCTGGCCCGGCGGCACGTCCATTTGCCCCAGCGCGATGGTCAACTCCGCAGTCATCCGGCTCCCTCCCCCACACGGATTCGTCCTCACACAAAGACACAAATTTCCCTCACACAAAGACACAAAGGCACAAAGAATTATTTTTTATTCCCTTTGTGTCTTTGTGTCTCCGTGTGAGATTCTTCTTCTCACACAAAGACACAAAGGCACAAAGAATTATTTTTTAGTCTCTTTGTGTCTTTGTGTCTCCGTGTGAGATTCTTCACACCAGCGAGCGGCGCGGGGTTCGTCGGCCTTCCCGCTGGCGCCGCTCCCGATTCGCCCGCGCCGCGCCCCGAAACGCCTCCACGTTCCGGATCACAGGCCGCCCCGGCACCTCCAGCGTGGGCCGGATCAACTTTCGCAACCGGTCCAGATGCTCCCGGGTCACCGGAGCGTCCCGTTCCGCCAGCCCCTCGGCGGTGTTGGCCGCCGCCAGGGCCCACGTCCACTCGTCCCGCAACTGGTCGGCCCGGACGTGATAGTGCTTCCGGTCCCACACTTCCGCTGACTTCAGGGCGTCCTCCCAGGCCGCCCGTAGCGTCACCCCGATCACTGAGAGCAGGTCCTTCGCCAATTCCTGGTCGTGCAGGACTCTGGGCAGATGAACCAGCAGAATTTCGGCGACAATTCGCAGATGCTTCTCCCGGTCCGCAACGGTCATAAACTCACGCTCTCACGTCTTACTTTTCACGCCTTACGGTGTACAATCGCCCCGCGAGGCTTGCGATGAACCGTTCCTGTGTCCTGGGGTTCATCCTATTGGACGGCGCCAGGCTGGTGGGAATGGGACTGGCATTCTGGTTGTGCGACCGGGTGTTGCAGGATAAATCCTGCGCTACAACGGTTGCCCG
>JAGHZG010000108.1 GCA_017743275.1 Chloroflexota bacterium
AGGGGGATTACTTCCAGGCCGTGAAGATGGCCGGTCACGGCGACTTCCACCCCATCGCCCTGGCCCCGGGCAATATCCAGGAGGCGATTGACCTGACTGTCCTGGCCTTTGATCTGGCCGAGAAGTACCGGACCCTCGCGATGGTTCTGGCCGACGGCTCCCTGGGCCAGATGATGGAGCCTGCGGAAATGCCGCCGATGCGCCCCGTCCGCAAGCCCGAAGAGCGGCCCGCCTGGGCACTGACGGGAGCCCGGGGCCGTAAGCCCAATATCATCTCCTCCCTTTATCTGGCCGAAGAGGTGCTGGAACAGGTCAACCTGCGCCTGCAGGCCAAACTGCGCCAGATTGCCGCCCACGAGGTCCGCTGGAAGGAGTACTCCACCGAGGACGCGGACCTGCTGATCGTGGCCTTCGGCACGGTGGGCCGGGTTTGCCAGACCGTGGTTCGGGAGGCGCGGGCGAAGGGGCTGAAGGCCGGGCTCCTGCGCCCCATCACCGTCTGGCCGTTCCCGTCGGCCCGCATCGCCGAACTGGCGGAGCGCGTGCGGGGCATCTTGGTGGTGGAGATGAACGCCGGGCAGATGCTGGAGGACGTCCGGCTGGCGGTGGAGGGCCGCTGCCCCATTCGCTTCTACGGCCGTATGGGCGGCATCATCCCCCTGCCGGATGAGATTCTGCCGGAGTTGGAGAAAATAGACAGGGAGACAAAAAAGTAGACAAGAAGACAAGGATACAGGGCAAGGGGCTGCGATGCTCCCCGGATTTGAATTCTCCGCCCATGCGCAGGACATGCTTCAGGAGCGTCATATTCTTGAAGAGTGGGTATGGCGCGCTCTCTCCTCTCCAGATCGGCAGGAAATAGATGCAAGCGGGAATATTCACTATATCAAAGCAATCCCCGAACATGCCGGACGGTTCCTGCGGGTGATTGTGAATCCAACGACAAGGCCTAAACGAATTGTGACGGTCTTCTTTGACCGTCGTCTGAGGAGGCAGCGATGAGGTTAAAAATTGATCGGGAAAACGACGCCCTGTACCTCCGGATAGATGAGTCGGCCATTGTGGAATCTGAGGAGGTTTATCCGGGCGTCATTCTGGACTTCAACGCGGAGAATCAGGTGGTTGGAGTAGAAATTCTCCATCTGAGCGCCAGGGTCGCGCCGGAAAAACTCCGGGTGTTTCAGTTTGAAACCGCCCTGGCGTCGCCGTAAACGCGCGGACTGAAGTCACCCTTCCTGCGCCTGCGGCCGATGGTCGGCCTCCGCCGACCCTCTCTTTCGGGACACCCAAGGTGTCGGCGAAGGCCGACACATGGCACGAAGTGCCCATGGAGGACGATTTCAATCGGTTGTGGTTAACGCCGGAACCGAGGAGGTACCCAATGACAACCGAAATCCCTCCCGATATGGAACTGGTCTACCAGTACCCGGAGAGCCTGACGCCGAAGTTTACCCATTATTGCCCCGGATGCACCCACGGCATCATCCACCGGCTCATCGCCGAGGTGATTGACGAGTTGGGGGTTCGGGAACGGACTATCGGCGTGGCGCCGGTGGGCTGCGCGGTGCTGGCGTACGAGTACTTCAACATGGACTTCTGCGAGTCGCCCCACGGGCGGGCCCCGGCGATGGCCACTGGCATCAAGCGGGTCAGCCCCGATAAAGTCGTCTTCACCTACCAGGGGGATGGCGACCTGGCCGCCATCGGCACCTCCGAAATCATCCACACCGCCAACCGGGGGGAACTCATCACCACCATCTTCGTCAACAACGCCATCTACGGGATGACCGGCGGGCAGATGGCCCCCACCACCCTGCCCGGGCAGGTCACCACCTCCACCCCGGGCGGGCGGGACGTGCAGAGGGCCGGCTGGCCGATGAAGATGGCTGAACTGATCGGCATGCTCCCCGGCGCGGCCTACGTCACCCGGCAGGCGGTGCTGGATGTGCCCGGAATCCGGCGCACGAAAAAGGCTCTCAAACTGGCCTTCCAGGTCCAACTGGCCGGCCTGGGCTTCTCCATGGTGGAAATCCTCTCCACCTGCGGCACCAACTGGGGGGTGTCGCCCCTGGAAGCGCTGGAGTGGGCAAAGCAGAATATGGTGCCCTACTACCCCCTGGGCGACACCAAAGTGGCCGATAGCGTGCGCGCGCTGATGGAGAAACCGTAGCACAGGCCGCCAGGCCTGTCCTGAACGTGCCTGGCACTTCTGAAAGTGCCTGGAACGTTCACCCAAAAAAGTGGCCGACGGCGTGCGCGCGCTGATGGAGAAACCGTAGCGCAGGCTGTCAGGCCTGCATTGAGGGAGGCAACCTATGCAGGAAGAAATCATCATCTCCGGCTTCGGCGGCCAGGGAACCCTCTTCGCCGGACAGGTCCTGGCCTACGCGGCGATGGATGCCGATTTTCACGTCACCTGGATTCCCTCCTACGGCCCGGAGATGCGGGGCGGGAAGGCCCGCTGTACCGTCATCATCTCCGACCAGGAGATCGGTTCACCCCTGGTCCGCCGCCCCAGCGCGGCCATCGTGATGAACATCCCCTCCTTTGAGACCTTTGAGCCGATGGTGAAGCCCGGCGGCGTCCTGGTGGTGAACCAGTCCCTCGTCCCCCGCAAGAGCGAGCGCACCGACATCCGCGTCTTCTACGTCCCAGCATCGGACTTGGCGACGGAGATGGGGAACGTTCGGGTGGCGAATATGATCTGCCTGGGCGCGCTGGTGAAGGCGCTGGGCGTCCTGCCGCTGGAGGCGCTGGAGGCGGCGCTGGATAACCACCTGGCGGAACGCCACCGGAGGTGGCTGCCGCTGAATAAAGAGGCGCTGCGCAAAGGCGCCGAGTTCGCCAGATGAGAATGTGCCAGGCACTTCAGAAGTGCCTGGCACATCCGAAGAGAAGAAAGGAGTTTCGCATGATCGTCGGCATTCCGAAAGAACGACGGGAACTGGAAATGCGGGTCGGGTTGACCCCCTACGGGGTGAACCTGCTCACCCGCGCCGGCCATGTCTGCTACGTGGAGAAGGGGGCCGGCGAGGGTTCGGGGTTCTCCGACTACGACTATGAGCGGGCCGGGGGCCGCATTGCCTACTCCACCGAAGAGGTCTACCGGCGCGCCGATATGGTGCTGAAGGCCGTCCGCCCCACCCGCGAGGAACTGGAGTGGACCCACGAAGGGCAGATTATCTGCGGCTTTCTCCACCTGGCGGCGGCCCGTCGGGAGACCGTCCAGATGATGCTGGACCGGGGAGTCGCGGCCGTTGCCTACGAGATGATAGAAGAGGACGACGGCACGCTGCCCGTGCTGCGGACGATGAGCGAAGTGGCCGGGCGGATGGCGCCGCAACTGGCGGCAACCTTCCTCCAGAGCAACTGGGGCGGACGGGGTGTCCTCCTGAGCGGCGTCCCCGGCGTCCCGGCGGCCCGGGTCGCCATCCTGGGCGCGGGCGTCCTGGGGACCAACGCCGCCCGCGCCTTCTACGGCCTGGGGGCCACCCTCTACATCCTGGACCAGAACCAGGAAAAACTCCGCCGCATAGACGAGATGTTTGAGGGACGGGTCACCACGATGGTGGCCTACCCCTTCAACATCGCCCGCGTCGTCCGCTTCGTGGAAGTGCTGGTGGGCGCCGTCCTGGTGCCCGGCGCCCGGGCCCCCATCCTGGTCACCCGGGAAATGGTCCGCTCCATGAAGAAGGGCGCGGTCATCCTGGACTTCAGCATAGACCAGGGCGGATGCGTGGAGACCAGCCGGCCCACCACCCTGCGGGACCCCGTCTTCATAGAGGAAGGGGTGGTTCACTTCTGCGTCCCCAACGCCCCCGGCGTGCTCCCCCGTACCTCCACCCACGCCTTCAACAACGCCGCCTGGCCCTATATCCGCCATCTGGCCGGTGTGGGGCTGGAACAGGCAATCACGGATATGCCCGCCCTGGCCCGGGGGCTGGCGCTGCGGGAGGGCAAAATCGTCAACGAGGCCCTGGCCGCTGCCTTCAACGCATCCAAACCTCACGGAGTATAAGGAGGGCCCAATGCCCAACGGATGGAGCCGGATTTACGAAAGCAAAATCACGACGGCGGAAGAGGCCGTCCGGGTCATCAAACACGGCGACCGCATTTTTCTGACCGGTAACTGCAGCGTCCCCCACGTCCTGATGAAAGCGCTGGTCGCGCGGGCGCGCGAACTGGAGAATGTGGAAATCTGCCACGCCCTGACCCTCGGGGCCAGCGACTATGTCGCGCCTGGAATGGAGAAACACATCCGCGCCAACGCGCTCTTCATCGGCCCCAACGTCCGCCAGGCCGTCCAGGAAGGCCGGGCCGACTTCACCCCCGTCCTCCTCTCCGAGTTCACCCTCCTCTTCCAGAAGGGCATCCTGCCGGTGGACGTCGCCTTTGTCCACCTCTCCCCGCCCGACGAGCACGGCTTCTGCTCCTACGGCATTGAGACCGGCCTGACCAAGACGCCAGCCGAATCGGCGCGCATCATCATCGCCGAGGTCAACCCCAACATGCCCCGCTGCCTGGGAGATAGTTTCATCCACGTCAGCCGGATAGACTACATCGTCCCGGTGGACTACCCGCTGATGGAACTGCCGATGGGCAGTGGGGAGCCGTCGGAGACAGTGCTCCGCATCGCCCAGTACATCGCCGAGTTGGTCCCCGACGGCGCAACGATGCAGATGGGCATCGGCGAAATTCCGGACGCGGTGCTGCGCTTCCTCCGTCACAAAAAAGACCTGGGCGTCCATACCGAACTGTTCTCCGACGGCGTGATTGATCTGGTGGAGGCGGGGGTCATCACCAACGCCCGCAAGACCCTGCATCCGGGCAAGATCATCGCCGGATTCATGCTGGGGACGCGGCGCCTTTACGAGTGGGCCAACGACAACCCCATCATTGAGTTGCGGCGCACCGAGTACGTCAACGACCCCTTCGTCATCGCTCAGAACTACCGGCAGGTGGCCATCAACTCGGCCATAGAGGTGGACCTGACGGGGCAGGTTTGTGCCGATTCCATCGGTCCCAAACTCTACAGCGGCGTCGGCGGGCAACTGGATTTCATTTACGGCGCGTCCCGCTCCGAGGGCGGGGTGCCCATCATCGCCCTCCCCAGCACGGCGACGATGAAGGACGGCACCCTGGTCAGCCGCATCGTCCCGATGCTCAAACCGGGCGCGGGCGTTGTCACCACCCGCTACCACGTCCACTACGTCGTCACCGAATACGGGGTGGCGGACCTCTACGGGAAGACCATCCGGCAGCGGGCCCAGGCCCTCATCCGCATCGCCCACCCGGACTTCCGGGACGAACTGACCCGCGCGGCGAAAGAGTTGAACTACCTGTGAACAGCCGTTAGGGGTCAGCCGTCAGGGGTTAGTGTCAGGTTAGTCTACCACCCCTGGTCTCTAACCCCCTAACCCCCACTCCCTGTCCCGAAAACTGTGTCTGAAAAACGGCCATGTCAAGGGCAGCGTGCCAGGCACTTCTGGAAGTGCCTGGCACGTTTGGAAGCGATATCGCTGCGTAAATCCTGTCAACCGAGAAAGGAGTGCGATGAAAAGGATCGCCCGTTATCTCACTTACGCCTTTCTGGGTACAGGACTCCTGCTGGCGGCGCTTCTGGTGCTGACCCCCCACCCCATCTCCCGCGCCGACCCCCGCGTCCTCTACGCCGCGCCGGACGGAGCGACCAGCGGGAACTGCGACAGTTGGGCCAACGCCTGCACCCTCCAGTATGCCCTCTCCATTGCCCAGAGCGGCGACGAAATCTGGGTGAAGAAGGGCGTCCACTACCCCGGCCCAGCCGGCGACCGCACGGCCACCTTCGCCCTGAAGAACGGCGTGGCCCTCTACGGCGGCTTCGCCGGCACCGAGAGCAGCCGGGATGCGCGGAACTGGCAGGCCAACCCCACCGTCCTCAGCGGCGACATTGACCGGAACGACATCACCGACGCCAACGGCGTGGTGATGACCACGACTCACATTGTGGGAAACAACGCCTACCACGTGGTGACCGCCGGGAACGTGGACAGCACCGCCATCCTGGATGGCTTCGTCATCACCGCCGGGAAGGCCGACGGCTCCTGCTCCCGTTTTATTGATCTTCGCCTTGCCATAGTAGCATCTTTTGTATAGAATATATCCCACCTATCACAGGTAGGGAGGATGGTAGGATG
>JAGHZG010000109.1 GCA_017743275.1 Chloroflexota bacterium
CTCCAAATACCTATGGGAAAAACAAGTTGCACATGGCGTAATTTTTGTTGCGGCGGCAGAGCCGCCGCAACAAAAATTATTCCTCCCCAGGCAGCAGGACACCCGGGTTCATAATGCCGGTGGGGTCCAGGGTGGCCTTGACGGCCTGCAGGGCCTTCAATCCCGCCGGGCCGACTTCCTCCCGGAGCCACCGGGCGTGGTCGCGGCCGATGCCGTGGTGATGGCTGAGGGTGCCTCCGGCGGCAAGGATGGCCTCCGTCGCCGCCTCCTTCACCGCCCACCACTGGGCAATCTCCTCGCCAGGCGCCTGACGACCCAGGAAGGTCGCGTAGAGGGAAGCGCCCCAGGGATAGATGTGAGAGATATGGGTCATCACGTAGCCGGGCCCGCCGCCAGTATTGCGGATGGCGGCCCGGATGGCTGCCGTCATCGCTTCGTAGAGATGGAGCAGGTTAGACCAGGTGGTGGCGGTTTCCAGCGTGTCCACCATTACACCGACGCCCAGGAGAGTATCCCGCAGGTACGGCTGAGCGAACCGTTCCCGTTTCCAGGATTCGCCGACGCTGCGGCCCAGGTGCAAGCCGCCGTGGTCCCGGCAGATTTCGGTCGCCCGGCGCCAGCGGGGGCGGACATCTTCGGGAGCGCCGTCGTAGCCCAGGAGCAGGAAGCAACTGCCGCCGGTCAGGCTGTGGCCCTTCCAGGCCAGATACTTTTCCGTGGCCCAGTCTATGAGGGCCCGCAGGCCGGAGTGGGCGTGGGCCAGGACGGTGAAACCGGCCGTCTCCTCCGGGTCGGAGAGGCGGGCGATGGTGGGGCAGGGGCCCTGCTGCATCAGGTCGCGCAGCGCGGCAATTGCCTCGTCCAGCCGACGGAAGAGGAACCCCCGGTAGTCCTGGACTTCGGGGCGAGGGCAGATACGCATCGTCGCCTGGGTGATGACGCCGCAGGCCCCCTCCGAGCCGACCAGAAACTCCAGCAAACTGGGGCCGGTGGCGCTGGCGGGGACGTCGCGCGTCTCTATGAGGCCCACCGGGGTGACCACCTGGACCGCCTGGGTCATGTGCTCTATCTTGCCGTAGCCGGTGGACGTCTGACCGGCGCCCCGGGTGGCGATCCAGCCGCCGAGGGTGGAGAATTCAAAGGACTGGGGGAAATGGCCCAGGGTGAAGCCCCGCGCGTTCAGTTGCGCTTCCACCTCGGGGCCGGTGGCGCCGGCCTGGATGCGGGCGGTCCGGGAGACGGGGTCTATGGAGATGACTCGATCCAGCCGGGCCAGGTCCAGGCTGATGGCGGGGCGGTCGTCGGGGGGCGGCTCCACGGCCCCCAGGACTGTGCTGCCGCCGCCGAAGGGGATAATGAGGATGTCCCGGTCGGCGGCCCAGGCGACAATCGCCGCCACCTGCCCCTCGTCGGCGGGATAGACGACGGCATCCGGGGGGTTAGGGACGACACCAGCCCGCACGCGCACCAGGTCCCGGTAGGCCTTGCCGCAGGCGTGCTCCACGCGGGCGCGCAGGTCCAGCCGGACCGCCTCCTCTCCAACCAGTCGGTGCAACGAGGCCAGGACCGGATCGTCCAGGCGGGACGGTCGGAGTTGGATAGATTCCAGCGGGACCGGCGGCCGTTCCGTCAGGTTATCGGGCAATTCCAGCCACGCCCGCAGAGTTGGCCAGAATCGGGGCCGGTTTTCCAGGGGGTAGGAACGGTCCAGCGTCCCCCACCCCCACCAGCGCAGGTTTGGGATGTCCATCAGATGTCGCAGGCGGGAAGGTCGCAGGTACGGGAGTGGACCACCTGGACGCCGCCCAGACTCTTCATCGCGTCCACCAGCGCCTCTTCGGAGACGTCGGCCACGCGGAGGATGAGGAGACTGGTGGACGGGTCCTCGCCCATCGCGGTTCCCAGGGAGATGATGTTGCCACCGATTTCGGCGATTTTTCCGGTCACGCGGGCCAGGACGCCTTTCTCATCGGGGACGGAGAGGGTGATGCGGATACCCTTCTGGCGGGCGCCGAAGAGTTCCAGCATCAGTTTGAAGATGTCCGTCTCGGTGATGATGCCGACCAGTTTGTCATCCCGCATCACGGGGAGGCCGCCGATTTTGCGATCGGCCATAATGCGGGCCGCTTCCTCAATCGGGGTATCCTCGGTCACTGTGATGACCTGGCGGGTCATAATGTCCCGCATTTTCACTTTGGAGATAAGGTAGGGTATCTCGTAGATGCTCAGGGTGGTCGCCGGGGAAGGGGATGCTCGCAGAAGGTCCAGTTCGGTGACGATACCCACCAGTTTCCCGTGCTTATCCAGCACCGGGAGGCGGCGGATTTTCTCTTTGCGCATCAGTTCCAGCGCCTCAGGGAGGGAGGTTTCTTCGGACACTGTGATGGGACGTTTGGTCATTCGTTCGCCGACTAACATGGGGGTGCCTCCTTTTGGTGGTTTTCGCTAACATTATACCCGGTATGGGGTTTCCTGGCAAGTACGCGCCCTTCGAAAGAACGGGCGACGGCTTGACAACTTTGGCATAGTCTTGTATAATAGCGGTCAATCTCTCAGGGGGATTCCTTCAGTGCAACGAGCTGCTTCTGGCTGTGTGCCACCGGCCATCAGGCCGATACAGAAAAACCATCCGCGCCACAGGTCTACCAAATTCACGGACGTTTAGAGAAATGGTTTACCCAACCGCCGCCGTGTTGTTGCTTATTCTTATTGCTGTTATTATCCTCCTCGGGGAGGAGGGTCGGCTGCTGGCGGTTGGGGGGAACCATAAGATGATGTAATTTATATCAACATAATAGAAGTTAATTACGGGCCTCCCGACCGGGGAGGCCCGTAATTTTTTATCGGGTTGTAGAGGTTCAAAAAAGAAAATATTTTTCATCGCAGCAGCAAAGCTGTCGCGATGAAAAACATATTTGAGTTCACTGCAAAAACTCATCGCAGAGAACGCGGAGAGCGCAGAGATTTTCTTAAATATTGCTCTGCGTACTCTGCGGTCTCTGCGATAAAGAACCCTTTTTGCAGTGGGGTCACATTTCCTTTATCCCTGCAGGAGAAAAGGCCAAACCTAAGGGAGAGGGGGCAACAAAGATTCCCTAAAAGGGGACGCTTTCAGCCCCTCCTCTGAAGGGGAGAGGAAGAGGAGAAGTGGTAAATGCCCCCAGCAGGGGAGACAGTGAATCAGAGGGCTGACGATCATTTTCTATCTCGTGCGAGGAGGTATCCGATGAAACTGACCGGCGCTCAAATCCTCTGGGAATGTCTGGTACGGGAAGGGGTGGAGGTCATCTTCGGGATCGGCGGCGGCGCGGTGATTCATCTGTTTGACGCCCTGCCCCAATACCCCATTCGTTTCGTCCTGGTGCGCCATGAGCAGGCTGCGGCCCACGCAGCCGACGGTTACGCCCGGGCGACGGGGAAAGTCGGGGTGTGCATTGCGACCTCAGGGCCGGGTGCGACCAACCTGGTCACCGGCATCGCGACGGCATATATGGACTCCTCCCCCGTCGTGGCAATTACGGGCCAGGTGCCCACCCCGGTCATCGGTACCGACGCCTTTCAGGAGACGGACATCACCGGCATCACTCTGCCCATCACCAAACACAATTATCTGGTGACTCGCGTGGAGGACCTACCCCGGGTGGTGAAAGAGGCTTTCCACATCGCCCGAACCGGCCGACCTGGCCCCGTCCTCATAGACATTGCCAAAGATGTGCAGTTCCAGGAAACCGGGTTCTCCTACCCCGACCAGGTGCACCTGCCGGGCCTGCGGCTGGATTTCTCCGATGATGAGAACGTGCAGGCGGCCGCCGATCTGCTCCGCCAGGCCCGCAAGCCCCTGATCCTGGCGGGTCACGGTGTCATCCTCTCCGGCGCCGGCCGGGAACTCCGGGCACTGGCCGAACGGGCGCAGATTCCGGTGGCGACGACTCTCCTGGGAATCAGTGCGTTCCCGGAAAGCCATCCGCTCTCTCTGGGCATGGCGGGTATGCACGGTTTCTATCACGTCAACCAGGCCATCCAGGAAGCGGATGTTCTGCTGGCAGTCGGGATGCGGTTTGACGACCGGGTAACCGGCTCCCCTTCCCGCTTCGCTCCCAATGCGCAGATCATCCACGCGGACATTGATCAGGCCGAGATCGGCAAGAACATCCGTCCTGCCATTGCCATCGTGGGCGATGCCCGGGAGGTGCTCAGTAAATTGCTGCAACTGGTGCCGCCAGCCACTCATCCTGAATGGCTGGCGCAGATCGGGCAGTGGCGGGAGGAATCAGAAACGGATAACCCCCTGAATGAGAACCACGATGGCCACCCGCTTCCCCAGTATGTGGTGCGGCAAATCTGGGAGGTCACCCAGGGCAATGCCACCATTGTGAGCGACGTGGGTCAGAATCAGATGTGGGAGGCTCAGTACTACATCCACGACCGGTTCAATAGTCTGATTTCCTCTGGCGGGTTGGGCACCATGGGCTTCGCGCTTCCCGCGTCCATTGGCGTCCAGATCGGACGGCCCCATGAGACGGTCTGGGTGGTCGCTGGCGATGGCGGCTTTCAGATGACCATTCAGGAACTGGCGACCGTGGTGCAGGAGAACCTCCCCGTGAAGATGGCCATCCTGAATAACGGGTTCCTGGGTATGGTGCGCCAATGGCAGGAACTCTTTTTCAACCGCCATTATAGCGGTACCCGGCTGCTGGGGCCGGACTTTGCCCGGGTCGCCGAGGCCTACGGCATCCCGGGCTTTACGGTTCGGGAAAAGGACCAGGTGACCCCCATCCTGAGGCGAGCGATGGAAATTCCCGGACCGGCGCTGATAGATTTTCACATCCACAGCGAGGAGAACGTCTACCCGATGGTCGCACCCGGCAGGGCCATTTCGGAGATGATCCGCCGGAACAGTTATCAGACCGTCTGATCCGTCCGAAGGAGGTGAGGGAGAATGAGACACACTCTGGTCGCTATGGTGGAAGATCAGCCCGGCGTGCTCAACCGGATCGCCAGCCTGTTCCGCAAACGGAATTACAACATAGAGAGCCTGGCCGTCGGCCACAGCGAAACGCCGGGCATTTCCCGGATGACCTTCGTGGTAGAAGGGGACGACCGGGTCATTGAGCAGGTCCAGAAACAACTGTACAAACTGGTCAATGTGATTGAGGTCTGGGACGTGACCCGGATGCCTGCCGTCGTCCGGGAACTGGCGCTGGTTCGGGTGGGCTGTCCCCCGGAGCAGAGGGGAGAGGTCACGGAACTGGTCCATCTCTTCCGGGCCCGGGTGGTGGACGTGGCGCCAGATTCCCTGATCGTTGAAATCACGGGCACCGAGGATAAGGTGGACGCCCTGTTGGGCCTCCTGAAACCGTACGGGATCCAGGAGGTGATTCGCACCGGCCGGGTGGCAATGGTGCGTGGCAATCATCGTTCCTCTGAACCAACGGTTTCCTCGCCGCAGTAAAAACTCTTTACTTTAAGGAGAACCATGGCCAGAATGTACTACGACCAGGATGCCGATCTGAGTCTCCTCCAGGGTAGGACCATCGCGATCATCGGCTACGGAAGCCAGGGGCATGCCCATGCCCTGAATCTCCGGGACTCCGGTTGCACCGTGGTGGTTGGCCTTCGCCCCGGGGGAAAGTCGTGGGATCAGGCCCGGGCTGAAGGCCTGACCGTCCTGCCGACGGCCGAGGCCGCTGCCCGGGGGGACATCATTATGATGCTGGTGCCCGATCCGGTCCAGCCGGAACTCTATCGGCGGGACATCGCCCCTCATCTCTCCGCCGGCAAGACCCTGATGTTCGCCCACGGCTTCAACATCCGGTTTCACCAGATCACTCCTCCCTCCGATGTGGATGTGAGCATGGTCGCTCCCAAGGCCCCCGGCCACCGGATGCGGGAAGTGTTCCGGGAAGGCGGCGGAGTCCCCGCCCTTCTGGCCGTCCATCAGGACGCGACCGGTCGGGCCAGAGAGACCGCCCTGGCCTACGCTAAAGGGATCGGATGCACCCGGGCCGGCATCATAGAAACCACCTTCGCCGAAGAGACCGAGACGGACCTCTTTGGCGAACAGGCGGTGCTCTGCGGCGGCGTCACCGCGCTGATCAAGGCCGGCTTTGAGGTCCTGGTGGAGGCCGGTTATCAGCCGGAGATTGCCTAC
>JAGHZG010000110.1 GCA_017743275.1 Chloroflexota bacterium
CAGTAGAAGATAGCCCCCCGCACCACAGGCCGGCCCGTCCGTTCCTCCAGGCAGAGGGCCTGTGCGCATAACTGGATGTGGTCGTTGAGCCAGCGCCCCATCCGCCCGTGCTTGTGCTCTACCGGCACCAGTTCCCCTTCCCGCTCCTCCACCACGTCGGCAAAGCCCGCCACTCGCAGGCGGTCGGACCACAGATAGACCCGGCGATGGATGAGGGCTTCCCCCTCGTGCGTGACGCCGCCGGTATGGACCCGTTCGTGCTGATACATCCCCTCCAGCACCGGCGCGTTCACCTCCATCTCCCCGCCCACGTACATCAGCCAGAAGCGGCGGGGGCAGTATTCCCACTGGTTGAGCATGGAGATGGGGAGGTAATCCTGCATACTTTCACGCTGAGTAACTGCCTACCCAGGGGCCCCGGAAAGCGTCATCAAAGACGCCAGCGAAGGCAGGCCCCTGTGGCGCAGGCCGCCAGGCCTGCATGCAGGCTGACAGCCTGCGCTACGTTATCTCCCAACCGGTCAGGGTAGGTTCACCACGCTGATGGAAATCGCCCCTCCCTGGGCCCTGCGTGCCGGGCCTCGCCCCCAGGGCTCGGCCTGAGAGGTATCGGCCTTCGCCGACACGCTTTCCGTGCGCCTCACCAGAGGGGTCGGCGAAGGCCGACCATTGGCCGCAGGCCCAGAGAGGCTGACTTCAGTCAGGGCGGAGGGCCCGGCACTGGCCCATGCCCATCGCCGTCTTCATCCCCACCCCGCAGTAGAAGGCCAGGTCCGCCAGGGCATTCAGGACCCGGCGGGCCCAGTCGTCCGCCCCCATCAGGCCGTAGGTGACCTGGCCCACAAAGCCCACCTGGGGCGCGTGCCGGAACTCCTGGATGCGGGTCTCCAGCCGCCGGATCCGCTGGATGACGACATGTTCCTCCAGATAGGCGGTGATCGCTTCCCGGTCCACCTGGAGGGACGACGGGGCCAGGTGGTTCCACGAACGGAGGAGGCTCCCGAAGACCAGCGCCGGGTCCGGCAGGATGACCACTTTTTTGCCCCACTCTTTCTGACCGAACCCGAAGGCGGTGGGGGAGGCGAATTCCAGGGTGATCTCCTGGTCCGGCGGGGCCCCGGCGGCCAGTTGCCCCCAGGAGGTGTACCCGGCCCAGGGATGGCTGCCCGGGGTCACCCGGATCTCCTGGACCTGCAGGGTGGCAGCGCCCAGTTGCAGGACGGGGAGGGCATCGTCCCGCAGGAAGCGGGACATCAGGCGCTCGTAGATGAGGGGGTGGAGGACGGTGAACCGAAGGAAGCAGGTCGTTTCCGGTGTGAGATAGACCCGTCCATCGCGCGCCGGGCCAGCGCCCCAGAGGGGGGAAACGGTGAAGGGCCGCACGGGGGCGTTGGGCTGGTGCAGCATCTCGGCCAGGACCGGGTCGGATTCCCGGATCGCGCTGAGAAAGGCCGCGTGGGCCTGATGGCCCACGGTCGCCCCCACTGTCGCTGGCCGGGTGGGGGCCAGGATCAGAACGAGAGAGTAGAGGTCGGGAGGAGGGGTCATCATCTATATCCCTTCGTGCGTCACTACCTTTGCCGACTAAAGTCGCTCACCATCGGCCTGCAGTCGGCCTGCGCCGACCAGGGGGCGTCGGCACCGGCCGATGCCCGGCACAGCGGGCCCAGGGAGACTGATGTCCCATCAGCGCGTAGCGGCAGGCCAACCGGGTAGGGTGAGATTCGGCGCTGACTGAAGTCACCCTTCCTGGGCCGCGGGCCTGGGGTCGACCTTCGCCGACCAGGTCTCTCATGGATACGCACCCATAGGGGCGGTCGGCCTCCGCCGACAACCCCTCGGGCCGAGCCCCTCGGGGCGAGGCCCGGCATCCAGTACCCAGAGAGGACGATTTCCATCGGCGTGAATCGTTACCGGCCGGTGGTTACCTTTGGGCGTGGTTTTACAGGATGATCGCATCCTGGGTCCGGCGCTCCTTCCACCAGCCCAGGCTGTCCACAAAAAAGGCGTCCTGGTTGAAGACGATGCTCCAGGGCGTGTCGCTCAGACCGCCCCCCGGCCGGCGGACGCGCAGTTCGTGGACTTCAAAAAGGGGCGGGAGGGCGCGGCCCAACTGGATTGAGGCCGGATGACGGTCTGTGAACCAGGCGACGATCTGTTTGCGCCGGAGGTGACGGTCCAGCCGTCGCAACCGAATCTCGGGCTCCGTGGCGACTTCCAGCCCCTCAATGACCGTCACCTGTGCCTGGCGTCCGGCCACCTGTTCCTGGCTCACCTCGAACCAGACCTTGCGACCCCGGTCCAGCAGCCCGGTCAGAGTAAAGTAGCCATAGACGCCCAACAATTCGTCTGGCCCACGTCCGATCCGTCCACTGTAACGCTGCTCGCGGGCGACCTCGTCGGGCCAGCGGTCAGAGAGCATTTTCAGTTGTGCCAGGTACTCCTCTTCGTCCAACTCTTCCAGGATGCCCCGCCGGAGCAGGAACAGCAGGTTGTAACGTTTGGCCGGGAAGCCGGGATCGGTGCCCCGCCTGTCCAGGACTGCTGCCTCCAGGCCGCTGCCACGAAAGGTGAGCAGCGGGGCCAGGATGCGTTCCTCATCCCGGTAGCGGCGATAGAGCGCCCAGGCCGGCCCGGCCGGCTTATCCGTCAGCGCCTGGACCGTCTCGGCCAGTCCGGTCTGGATGCGCGGGCGGTCATCGGGCTGGAACATGGTTAACCATTTGGCGGCAGCCTCTTGAAATTCGGCGGCAGCGTGGACGTGCAGGTAACGGGCAAAGTCCTCCGGCTTCTGATAGGCTTCTTCAATCAGGTCGTAGAGCGTCTGCCGGGAGATGGACGGGGCGGTCAGCTGGCTGGCCATAAAGTGGTAGACGTACTCAGGCACCAGGGCGATGGCCCGGTTGGGGATGTCCGGGTGGCTTTTGGCGTGCCGGGCCAGCCGGCCGAAGCGCTGGATGAACTGGCTTGCCGTGCGCGCCTCAAAGATCAGCACATCCTTTTCCGCCTCGTCTTTGAAGTCAATCCCCACTTCAATGGTGGAGGTGCCGACAGTAAACGGCCGTCGCAGAGCCTCGGCGCGCTCCTGGTCGGAACTGAAACCGTGCACTTCGCCCACCGGGTGGTCGGGGAAGAGGTCGCGCAGGGCCCGCGCCGTCTCAATGGCCCCGGCCACCGCGTCCAGGATGGTCACCAGGCGGGCCTGCGGGTAGGTCTGGATGAACCGCTGGATTTCCGGCAGGTATTCCAGAAGGGTTTCCACGCCCTTCCAGCGCCTCAGGTCGGCGGGCAGGATGGTCAGTCGTACAGGATAGGCGATGATGCGGGCCTCCGGGGCATCCGACGGTTCTCCCGCGATTACCTCCACCGGCAGGTGCAGACGATCGCGCAGCCAGGGCATGGCCGGGGATTCGGGTGTGGCCGACGTGAAGAGAAACACCCGCCCGTATTCGGGCTGGATGGTGTGCAACGTCCCCACCAGAAAGGCCACGTCGGCCATCTGCTTGACGTTGTAGAGATGGAACTCGTCAAAGACGAAAATACGGTATTGCCCGATCAGGCTGAAGAGCCGTCGGCCCACTCCCTCCGATCCGCCGTACAGTCCAAAGAAGATGTGGAACAGAATGTCGGGGTTGGTGAGGATGGTCGGCTCCCAGTTCAGCAGGTGCTCCAGCGTCTCGCTGTGGCGCTTCTGGTCCAGCCGGCTCTCCCACTCGTCCAGTTGGGCACTGTCTACCCGCAGCAGGCGGTACTCCTGGTTGGGGTCCATCCATCCTTTCAGGGCCCGTTCCTGGTCCCGAATCAGTTCGTTGGTGGGGTAGACGCCGAAGGCCGGAATCCGATGGCGGATGGAAAAGGCGTAACTGGCCAGAGTCTTTCCGCTGCCCGTTGGGGCGGTCACGAAGAGACAGAGGGTCTGGCGGCGGTCCAGCGCCTCCCGCACGCGGCCGTAGACCTGGGCCTGATAGGCGTAGGGCTGGAGGCCGGGGAGCCAGCCGGAATTCACCCGGTCAAAAGCGACTGGCAGGACTTCTACAGTCAGGGCCTGCATCAGACTTCACCGGAAGTTTGAAAACAGCACACGAACATGGGTCGGGAGGGATGGAGACGAGAATCCGTGAAAACCTGTGCCATGTGTGTCTATCCGTTTTCTATATTGAAGAAAATCTCTGGGCTCTGCGATTCGTTTGTGCAGCGGACTCATCTTTATCTCTGGCTGGATTTCTTCTGGAGCGGCCGGGCCAGGAAGCGCATCTGCGCGGGCAGATAGACCCTTTCGTCGCCGAAGTGGGCCTCGTAGTGGGGAGCGGCGTCAAACCGGGCGCGGGCGATCAGGCGGGTGGGCAGGCTGGTAGCCACCACGTCGCAGACCATGGGGTCGGCCTCCAGGTCGCGCCAATTGAGGTAAGCGTCCACGAAGAAGGGGCCCTCTCGCTCCACCACCCGGCGGGCCGGTTCCGATTGGAGGCGGGCCTTGGCGGGGAACTTGCCCAGGCGAACCCGGGTGGGCTGTCCTGCCAGGAGGTCGCGGAGGGCGGGGGCATCGGGCAGCGCGGCCGGGTTTTGGACCATCAGGTAGAAGGTGAAGCGGGAGCCGGGCCGGAGCATACGGGCGAAGCCCCAGTCGGGGTAGCCCACGGACTGCTCCTTCTGGGTGAGCACGTAGGACTCCCGCAGTGTGTTCCACTGGACCAGGCGGTAGGCCACCCGCTGGGGTGCAGCGGGGGTCAGGTAGAGACGGCCGTTCAGCGGCGTCAACTCCTCCACGTAGTGGGGTTCCTGGATGAGATGGGTGTAGGTATACGTCTTGCCGCGGGCCAGGCCCAGGGCATAGGCCAGGGCGTAGTTGTGGATGAACGGGCCGGTCTCGTAGACCTTGCCCCGCTCCACGGTGGCGTAGAAGACGTAGTCCAGGAGTTCCAGAGTGCCACGGTAGATGTGCATATTCCACCTCGTCTGAGGTCAGGCGATCCCCTCCCAGATGCCGTATTCCCCGATGATGATTTTGGCGCCGGCGGTCAGAGTTCCCCCCGGCTGCCAGCAGATGCGCGCGGGGGGGAGATCGCCCCCAAACCTCTGCGGATTTGTTGTCTCCCGGCCCAGCAGCGGCTCTATAGGGCCGCTGACTCCGGGCACCGGGCGGCGGCCCTGGAACTCCGCCGCCAGGGCGTGGGCCAGGAGTTCTTTGTCAGCAGAGACGGTCAACACGGGGCGTTTGCCGTTCAGGTCCAGGGCCAGGTCGGAGTTGAAGAATTCTTGCCCATTATCCAGGAGCTTGTGTAACCCCACCCTTCCCCAGCCGTAGGTGCGCTCGCCGCCGAGTTGCAACCGGGATAGAACCTTCTGCCAGGGTAGGGTACAGCCCTGGTGCGCAAAGATGTAGCCCACCAGGTACACCGGCCGGCCGTCGCGTGTGTGCGGCGCGATGAATTCGGTCTCGTGCAGACTGCCCTCCTCGGCAGTGTTGCAGCCGTAGTTCAGCGCTGTGCTGGCATAGGAGCCCAGATAGCGCCAGGCAAACTCGTCTGCCCTCTCGCCCCAGGGCCAGAGGTCTACGGTCTCGCCGACCGCCGGGTAAAAGTAACTGAAGGCCAGTTCATCGCTGACCTGTTTCCCCACGGTCTCGTAGTCGCCGCCGAGGTGCGGGAAGTCACGGGTCAGGCGGGCAGTGAGGGCACCCCAGAGGGCCTTGCCGGTCACATAGGGGCGGGTGCGCTGCACGTTGCCCTGCTTGGTCCAGCCGATGTGCATCGGCGAGAGTAACCGAAAGACGATTTTGTATGCGGTCCAGGTCATCGTCACCTCGCGTTAACACAACAAGACTTGCAGGACAACTGCGAGCAGTTGTCCTACTGTCGCGCCTTGGCGCCGTAGCGGACGTAGATGAGCGTCTGTTCCCAGACCTGCTTGACGAGCAGGAGGGTATCGAGGTCGCTGGCAATTTTATCGGTAACGAATTTCAATCGGTCATCTCTTTTTTCAGGAATTTTTGTATCATCTGGGAGCAGATTTGAGCATAAATTGAATAATTCTTCCTGGATAGTGTCTGCCAGTGATTTCTCCACCTCTCTAGTGCGAGAGAACAGGAAAAGGATACAGGCATAGACGCCGTTCTCCTGGAGAACCCCTAAGGTTTTCGT
>JAGHZG010000111.1 GCA_017743275.1 Chloroflexota bacterium
GATATACCCCGGATCCCGCACCGCCCGCAGGGTGACCACCGGCCGCCCCTCCTCTACCGTGTACCCGTACAGGAAGACCGCGACGTCCCCCACCGTCATCGGAACGTTGAGGCGGACGGTGCCTCGCCGGACCTCCCGCCCGTCCTCCAACACCGTCACGTCCACCCGGTAGTCGGCGACGCTGCCATCGGGATAGCGCTCCAGGGAGACGGCGTCGCAGCGCAGGGCCAGCCCGGATGCCAGGGCCGCCCCGGTCTCCCCCACCGGGAGCGTCCGGTCCTCGTGCCCGCCCAGGCCGCTCAGGGCCAGCGCCACCAGGAACAGGGGGAGAGCCAGGTGGGCGACCAGAGTCCCCCAGTGGGGAGCGGAGAGACGAAGAAGGCACGGCCGCAGGCCCGGCCAGCGGTTCAGGGTGCAGAGGACGGTCGCCAGCACGGGCAGCGCCAGAGCAACCCAGAGAACGGGAGAAGTATACCAGCGGAACAGGCCCAGCCGTTCCAGCGGGGCCACCAGCGCGCCGTAGCGGGCCCGCGCCGCCTCCTCCCAGCGGGCCCGCGTGGCCGGGTCGTCGGGGCGCTGGGGGAAGAACGTCCCCAGAGCCGCCACAACCAGAGCCAGCAGGAGCAGCGCGGCCGCTACCTTCGGACGTCCAAACCAGCGGATAACCCTGCGCACCGCCAATTCACCAGGATGTTTGATCCACGAAGGGCACGAAGGGCACGAAGGGCACGAATATAAACCTTCGTGTCCCTTCGTGTCCTTCGTGGATTTTTATTTCACCAGCACCCGTTCGTCCCCCACCCGCCGGGTCACCCCCACGCCGTCCAGGTACTCCAACAGTGCCTGCGCGTACTTGCGGCTGGTCTGGAAGAGGTCCCGGACCTGGGCCAGAGTGATGCTCCCCTGCTGCTGGATGTGGGCGCGGATGCGCTCCACCATTTCCTCGTACGTCTCCCGCAGGAAGAGGACCTCCGGAGAGACCTGGACCAGGTCGCCCCGGGCCAGCAGGACGCCCAGCACCTCCTCGCCGACCAGCGCGGCGGCCTCCTTGACCGACGGGGTGGCGTAGGGCGCGGCGCGGAAACGGGCCAGCAGGTCGTCCACCGCCTGCTGCTGCTGGGGGGTGAACCGGACCTGATGTTCGGGCAGCCGGACGGTGGCGGCCTCGTCCACAATCAGGCCGTCGGCGGCGGCGCGGGCCAGCAGGCCGTTGTAGGCCCGGGGGTCCAGCCGCAGCGCGCTGCGCAACTCCTCCCGGCTCATCCCGGACCGGAGCGGGTAGCGGGCATGGTAGGCGGCCAGTTCGTCCCGCATCCGGGCCGTCGTGGCCGACCACCACGACCGGGAGACGACCAGCCGGGCCGGCGCCGGTTCCGGGACGGCGTCCATGACCACCGCGTCGCCGGTGGAGAAGAGTTCCGCCAGCGCCTCGGGAGCGGCCTCGCCCAGGCCGGAGACCTCTATCAGGTCCCGGACGGTCAGCGGGCCGCGCCGCTCCAGCGTCTGCAGGAGCACTTCGGCGGGGGTGCCCCGGGCCAGCGTCTCCAGCCGGGCCAGCACCTCGGGGCGGAACCGCCGGTGTTTCCGCCCGGGGTTCGGGTCCACCACCTCCCCGCCGCCGACGGTGACCGCCGGAGAGGGGACGCGGATGATAAACCGGTCCCCCCGGACCAGGGGGAGGGGGTCATCCAGTTCCAGTTGCACCCAGCCGGATTCGCCCGGCGCCAGGGTCTCGGTGCCCAGCAGGCGGACCCGGGCGACCGTCTCGGCCGAGCCGCAGAAGAACTTGACGAAGGCGTTGTGCTTCAACGGAAACGGGGCATCGGGCAGCAGGTCCAGCCGGACATCTGTCAGGGTGGTGGGACGGAGCCAGCCAGGGACGGTCACCAGGTCGCCCCGGGCCAGGTCCTGCCTGGAGACACCGGTCAGGTTAATGGCGACGCGGCTTCCGGGGACGGCCCGCTGGATTCTGGTCTTGTGGGTCTGCAGGCCCCGGATGCGGGCCCGCAGGCCGCGCGGCAGAATTTCCACCTCCTGCCCCACTTCCAGGTGGCCGTCCACCAGCGTACCGGTGACCACCGTCCCGAAGCCGCCAATGGTGAAGACCCGGTCTATCCAGAGGCGGGGGCGGCCCCGGTCCGGGCGGGGCGGTGTGCGGGCCAGGACCTCCTGCAGCGCCGCCGTCAACTCCGCCAGCCCCTGACCGGTCCGGGCAGAGACGGGGATGATCGGCGCGCCGTCCAGCACGGTCCCCTGCAGCGCCTCCGACACGTCCGCCTGGACCAGTTCCAGCCAGTCCGGGTCATCTATCAGGTCTATCTTGGTCAGGGCGACGACGCCGCCGGGGATACGCAGCAGGTCCAGAATGGCCAGGTGCTCCCGGGTCTGGGGCATCACCCCCTCGTCGGCGGCGATGACGAAGAGGGCGGCGTCAATGCCGCCGACGCCCGCCAGCATGTTCTCAATGAAGTCCCGGTGCCCGGGAACGTCCACAATGCCGACCGACTCGCCGTTGGGGAGCGTGAGCCAGGCGAAGCCCAGGTCTATGGTCATCTCCCGTTCCTGCTCCTCTCGGAGCCGGTCCGGGTTGATGCCAGTGAGGGCCTGGACCAGGGTGGATTTGCCGTGGTCTACGTGTCCGGCGGTGCCGATGACGTGCACGCTTACTCCTCCAGGGGATGCTCCTTCAGCGCGGCCAGGTGCTGGTCTATCTCGGCGATACGGGCCTCGTAGGCCTCACGGGTGTGGGTAAAGGTACGGATTGCGTCCGCGCGGCGGGTCTCCCAGAGGGCGACAATCTGGGAGTAGCAGAGTCGGGCGGTGGCGGTCAGTTGATCCAGCCGCTTGTTGACCGTGGCGTTAAACCGCTCCTGCTGGCGCCGGCGTTCCTCCAGCGTCACCTCCCAGTTTCGCCGTTCCTTTTCCTGGGCGGACTGCCACTCTTCCCACTGGCGCTTCAGCCGTTCCTCCGCCAGCCGTTGCATCTCGGCGGTCTCGTTCTGGCGGGTCTCCAGCCGGGTCTGGAGGGCGGAGAGGGCGTCCAGGGACCGCTGGGCCCGCTGATACTGTTCCATCAGCCGCTGCCGCTCCTCCCGCAGCCGCTCTATCTCCTGGCGCACCTCCTCGGCCTGCCCGGCCCACTTCTTGACCTCCTGGTTGCGGCGGAAGTCGGCGACGCGCAGTTCCTCCATGACCTTCTCAAACTCCTTAATGGACTTCAGTCCCTCTTCCAGGTACCGTTTCTGTTTCTGGACGGCCTCCTCCAAGAGGAGCATTTTGGCGTCTGTCGCCTCCATCCGGCGGCGGAGTTCCGTGGCCTCCGCCTCCAGCGCAGTGATGCGCTTGTTGTCGGCCCGGCGCTGTTCTTCCAGGTAAATCACCGCGGCCGCGCGGTCGTCGGCGTGTTGCTTGAGGTCGGTCGTCAGGACTTCCAGTCGTTGCTGGTTCTCGGTGAGGCGGCGGGTTTCGGCCTGCAGGGCGGTCAGCCCTTCCTCCAGGCGGCTGATCTGGCGCAGGCCCTCCGCCACCCGGGCCATCTCGTCCTTCAGGGCGCCGATTTCCAGTTGGCGAGCCCGCTCGGACTCCCGCAGTTCCTTGCGCCACTGCTCCTCCCGCAGTTCCAGCATGCGGCCCACGTCGGCCTTCAGCCCCTCCAGCGCCGGGGCGAAACCGGTCACCTGGGCCATCAGGGTTTCCATCCCGGCGACGGTCCGCTGGAGGGCGGCGATCAGTTCCTGCTGCTGGGCCAGTTGCTGGGCCTGGAGTTTGACCTGTTCCTGCAGGGCGGCGATGAGCGCCTTATCCTTGCGGCGCTCCTCGTCCAGCCACTGGACCATCTGGCTCAGTTGGGTCAGTTCCATGATTGCGGACTCCTATCAGGATTGCGGGCAACGTTGGCCCTTCGTTTGTGGATCAACTGCAGAACCAGCCACCTGACAGTTCAAAAACAGGACACGGATCAACACGGGGTTCACGGATCAGCGCGGATAAAAAATCCGTGAAAATTCGTACCATCCGTGTCCCATTGAACGGGAGGCAGGGATGACACCGATCCAGTGGGGGATATTATAGCACACTCCCCCGCCGGGGCAACGATACATTCGCCAGGTTATTTCTCATCAGACGTCTACCCTTTTCACCGGTTTCTGGTATAATCAGGTCAAGGAGAACTGATGCAGTACGTTCTTTTTGTCGCTCTGGCGCCCACGGGAGCGCTGATCTCGCTGGCCGTTGCCGGATACGCCCTCCGCCATCGCCATGCTCCCGGTGCATCCGCACTGGCAATCTATATGTTGGCCGTCTCCGGATTCCTCATCGGGAACACGCTGGAACTGATGTGGCCCACGGAGACCGGTACCCTGTTCTGGGCACAACTGGAATACCTCTTCATCACGGGAGTCCCGCTCACCTGGCTGGCTTTCGCGTTCCAGTACGCCGGAAAGACATCCTGGCTGGCCCCAAAGCGCTTCTGGTCGGTTACGGTCATCCCCGCGCTGACCTTTTTCCTGGCTCAGACCAACTCCCGCCACCACCTGATCTGGAGCACGGTCACCTTTCAGCCCGTTGGCGAGATGCTGACCATAAGCGTCTCCTACGGCCCCTGGTTCTGGGTGCACATGTTCTACTCCTACCTGCTCCTCTTCGGTGGCGCTGTCCTGATCATCGGAGTCCGGGCGTTTTCGCCAACGGTATATCGGCAGCAATCGGCCTGGGCCATTGTTGGTGCTCTCCTCCCGCTGACTGTTAATCTCATTTCCGTATTTCAACTCATCCCCGGGCTGCATAAAGACCACACACCGCTGGTCTTCGCCCTGGCTGGTATCGCCTTCGCCGTGAGTATCTTCCGCTACCATCTCCTGGACCTGATCCCGATCGCCCGCGCGGTCGTGGTGGAACGGATGCGCGACGGCGTGATGGTTGTCAGCCGGGATGATCAGTTGGTGGACCTTAATCCAACAGCCCGCCGGATGCTGGGCGTAACCGAGGAATCCATCGGCAAACCGATGGCTTCAGTGCTCCAGGAGTGGTCAGGCGCGCGTCAGATGCCTCCCCAGGCCCGAATCTATCGGTCTGCGGATGGAGAGGACCGAATTCTGGAGGTGCGCGTCTCATCGCTGGCAAGCGGGCACGGGGATTCCGCTGGCCATCTGGTCCTGCTGCGGGACATCACCGACCAGGTCCGGTCAGCAGAAGCGCTGCAGCAGGCCAACCGGGAGTTACAGGCCCGCAACGAGGAACTGGATGCCTTCGGGCACACTGTGGCCCATAACCTGAAGAATCCCCTGGGCATCATCCAGGGGTTCGCCGAATTGCTGGCGGACGAATCCACCGTCCTCTCCGAAGAAGAGAGACGGTCTTCTGTTCAGAACATCATCCGTGTCGCGCGTCGGATGGACCACATCCTGGAGGAACTGATGCTGCTGTTCGGGCTGCGCCGGACGGAGGTCCGGATGGAGCCCCTGGATATGGCCGTGATGGTCGCCGCCGCGCTGGAACGGCTGGAGGCGAGTCTCCAGGAGGCCGTCGCCGAGGTCATTCTGCCCTCCTCCTGGCCCGTCGCCCTGGGTCATCCGGCGTGGGTGGAGGAGGTCTGGGCAAACTACATCAGCAATGCGCTCAAGTACGGCGGACGCCCTCCCCGTATGGAACTGGGGGCAACGACGGAAGGAGAGCAAGTCCGCTTCTGGATTCAGGATAACGGCCCCGGCCTGACGGCCGAAGAGCAGGGCCGTCTCTTCCAGCCCTTTGAGCGGCTGGGGACGCAGCGGGCCACCGGTCACGGATTGGGACTCTCCATCGTTCGCCGGATTGTGGAGAGGATGGGGGGAGAAGTCGGGGGGGATTGCTCCGGGATCCCCGGAGAGGGGTGCATTTTCAGTTTCACCCTGCCGCTGGCTCCGGCGGCGTAGACAAACGGCCGCGCCAGCAGAATGCAGAACGGGCCAGGCACTATGTGCCTGGCCCGTCTGTTACGTCCGCCGTCGCAGGGCCAGGTAGATGCCCAGGATGACGGCGAGCCCTTGCAGCCCGAACAGGAGCCCCAGCAGACGGTCTGACCGACTCTCAGTTCGGGTAGCGACGGCCGGCAACGGGGTCCAGGTCGGGAACGGGGTCCGGG
>JAGHZG010000112.1 GCA_017743275.1 Chloroflexota bacterium
GGGGGGCGAAGAGTAGCGCCACCGCTGCCCCCACCAGTCCACCGACCACGAATCCGGTCAGGAAGGCCACCACATCGCTGCCGTTGTCTTTTGCCATGAGAAACCTCCTTTGCTGGAAAATCATCACCGCGCCAGTTCAATCCCCAATTCCTGGCAACGCTGCTGGACATCGGGTTCGGGAGCCAGAGTAATGAACACTCCGCGCACCTTTTTATCGGGGTTCAGCCGTTGTACTAACTCCACCTTGTCCGCAAAATAATCCACGTCGTCCACTTCGGCGGCGCTTTTGACCTCAAACACCAGGTATTCGTCATCGGTTGCGACCAGGTCCACCTCCTTCTGGCGTCCCCGGGGGAAGACCCACCCTTCGGTATCCACAATTTTCTGGCGCAACCGGATGCTCTCCGGGCGGATGTCCGGGCGCTTGAGGGCTACCCGCAGCGCTGCTGCGACCACATCCTCCAGGTTGCGCCCGGAGCGCACCTGAGCGCGCCCAACGACCAGTTCCACCCAATCCCGCAGGTCCTCAAAGTGTTTACTCATTTGGGCGAACCGTTGTTCCACCTGATCAAAGCGCCGGGCTGTCTCCTCTCGGGACTCCCGAACTTCCTGGGCTATCTCATCCAACCGCTGATCTATCCCTTCAAAGCGCTGGTCTACCCCTTCAAAGCGCTGGTCTATCCGTTCAAAGCGTTGCTCCACCTGGTCAAAGCGCTGGTCTACCCCTTCAAAGCGCTGGTCTATCCGTTCAAAGCGTTGCTCCACCTGGTCAAAGCGCTGAGCCGTCTCCTCCCGAAACTCCTGGAATTCGGTATGGAGACTGCGCAGTTCCTCCATAATCGCCGCGATTTCCTCACGGCGAGCGAAAAGGTCCAGGAAAGCGGAGTAGATTCGCCGTTGTAACTCCGGGCGACGGTCCAGAAGGTCAGGAATCTGGACTTCCAGAATATAGATGAGTTCTTCTTCGGTCAGAACGGAAGTTTGACGGTCCATAAGTTGATCCTTGACCATGCTTCCAGTAGCAAAGAGGGCACTTACTCCACAACTCCCAGGACAAGGACGGGGATGTCAATATCCGCTACCCCCCGGTGCTCCAGGTCCCATACGAATTGTTCAAAATAAGAAACCCCTGTGGACATTTCGTCGGCAAACCGCTTAATGGGTACAATCTCAATCCCCACGTCAATAACATCCATTTTGTGAAAAATCGTCATTTTTGCGCAGACATTGTACACCATGAAAGCGTACTTACCGAATTGAACCTCCACTCCCACCCGGTTTTTCACAAAATCCATTTCCCGAAAGGCTCCCTGTGGAGACGTAGAAGCGTAACCGGGAAGATAATAATTGGTGGGATACTCGCACTGCATCTTGTGTTTTATCCAGCCCCGCCTCTCAAATTCTTGCTTAAAGGCCCTGTTAAGAGCACGAGGGTTATAAAGAATCCGGCCCGGCATCGTCTTCTCCCGGCTGGCTTTTGTCCGACATTGCGTACTATCTACTGCCGCGATGATCTCTTCCACCTCGCGCAGTTCCTGCGCATACTGGGCCTCAATGACCTCCTGTCCCCCTTTGAAGGAATATATCCCAGCGATGTTCATCCGTATCGGCCCTTCCCGTCCAGGAGTCGCGGCTGAGAAATGGACACACTTTTCCACTCTTCAGGGATCTGGGCGACTTTCTCCCGGCCCGTTGGTTGATAGACGGGCCTGCCCAGCGGACGATACCGGAGCGTGCCATTAAAGTAGGCCAGAAGGCGCTGGCGAGCAATATCTACGTACTCTTTCTCTTTTTCACTGCCCATTGCCCGACGATTGTGCATCACCGCTGCAATCAGAGCTGAGCCCACGCCCATATAGGGGTCAAATACCCAATCCCCTTCATGGGTCAATGCCAGCACGCAACGCTCAACCAGTTCTATCGGAAACTGGCAGGGGTGGACGGTCTTCTCGGGATGGTTGGATTTCACGTTCGGGATGTCCCAAAATGCCTCTTCCCAGTCCTGAACCACAATCTCCCACACATCCGAGGGGTTTTTCCCCAAGGGATTGCCCGACGGTTTCCCCTTATTTGGCCCCTTATAATAACGTTTGCCCGGATATTTGGCGGGGACTCGCACGGCGTCCAGGTTGAACACGTACCGATCGCTCCTGGTAAACCACAGGATGGTTTCATACCGACCGGAAAAGCGCCGAGACGCGTGCAGTCCGTGACCGAAGCGCCAGATGATCCGATTGCGCAGTTTCAGGCCCAGCGCCTTGAAGATGGGGTAGTACAGAATATCCAGCGGGAAAACCTCGCCGTCTTCTACGAAGTTCCCCACTTGCCAGCAGATGCTGCCGTCCTCCCGGAGGACGCGGTACAGTTGCGCGATAACCTCTGCCTGAGCCTGCAGATACTGCTCAATAGCGACCCGGTTTTCGTACTCTTTGCCGAGATTATACGGGGGCGACGTGATAATCAGTGTCACCGACCGGTCTGGAATTTGAGCCAGGAACTCGCTGACGTCGCCGTGAAAGAGCACAATCTCGGCATCCGGCCGGAACCGGTTCTCTATCGGTTTCGGTGGTTGCATAAGAAGTTCCATATCACCCTGTGATCACTGCAGGGGGCTCTCCATAGCCAACTTGGCCTGTATCATCCGAACCGACCACCGATGAACCCCGCGATTTCCTTCAGCACCCGCCGCACCCCGGCCATAAAACTGGCCGCCTGGATGGTCGGCGCGACGACGTGGTGGCTGACGAACCGCGTCGTCCCCCGAACGGTCGCCAGGGTGTCGTTGATGGTCTCCAGCATAGGGCGGATTTCGTTCCGGAGGAGCGACACCAGCGCCTGCACCTGGATGGTCAGAATGATGAGCAGGATGCCGATCAGGAGGGTCTCAAAGGCAACCAGGATGATGGCGGCATCCCGCAGCAGGGAGACGACCGCCGCCCCCGGGCTGGGCTGGACCGGGGAGCGATAAGCGTCCACCGCCAGCACCACCAGCAGGGCGATCATGCCCAGCATCAGCACGCCCACGATGACCAGACTCAGAATCAGGTTGCGCTTCAGGCGCGCTTCCGCTGGCGTGGGGACCGTTTCTGGAACTTCACCGCTGGATGCCATATTTCCCCCTTGTCAATGCACGGGACCTGACCCGAAGTAATATTTGCAGACCTCGCTGGCGGCGCCGAGGCATCGGCGGGCATCCTCTACTGCCTGCCGGGCGTCTTCTTCAACAAAGAGGTCCCACGGGGTCCGGAAAAGTTCTTCGTCACCGTAGGTGGTCAGAATATGCTTTTTACGGCCGTACTCCCCCACAATGGGAAGGATCCCCCGGATTTGAATGCTCACCGTTTCTGGTAATTCCTGTTCTAACGACTTTTGAAGCCACTCAGCGATGTCGTGAGTGCGGGGGATGGGCCCCAGGCAGGCCAGGACCGCTTTGGCCGCATTTTCCACCGTCAACTGCGCGTAATGCACACAACCCGGCCACTCCTCCGCCGCCAGCATCTTTTCCGCCGCCGCCAGATACCGGCTGGCCATTTCCAGCCGGTACAGGGCATCCCTATCGGAGATCACTTCTGCACTCCGGCCCAGGTAATTGCCCAACGTCCAGAGGGCTCAGCGCCTTTTTCCCACCACCAGACGGGAATGCCATGGGCATCTCGCTTCCGGACCAGCCTGGCCTCGGCCACGATTTCCCGCACCCGCCTGAGTTTCTCCTCCAGAAACCCCTGCGGGTCGTAAAAAATAATGGCATCTACTGCCAGGTCCAGGTGGAGAGGCGTGATGTCGGCAGTGAATTCCTCTACCGTCCTTGCCAGGATGGAGATGGCACAGGGTTTCTCCCTCCAGCCCTGGATGGGTTCATAGACCAGACGGTTCCGCTCCAGGGGATGAGCAGGGAGATCCAGCGCAAGGAGAAGGACATCCAGGTCGCTATCTTCCCGTTCCTCCCCTCTGGCCCGGGAGCCAAAGAAGGCAAGAGCGACCAGGTTCGTTCCCAGTGCCTGCCGGTATCGCTGGACCAGCACCCCCGCCGTTTCCTGGAGAATTCCCTGCATGTTCCCGTCCTCCCGCATGCCCAAGAGAATTGAGGCGACGCGGGTAATCTGGTGATTTCATAAAGATGATACCATGCTTTCCCACGGCGCGCAAATGATGCCGCCCCCCAGGACCACTTCGCCGTCGTAGAGCACCAGGTACTGGCCCGGGGTGATGTCCCGCTGGGGGACGGCGAACCGGACGTGGAGGCGGCCCCCCGGCAGCGGCGTGGCAAGGACCGGGGCCTCTTTGTGCCGATAGCGAATCTGCGCCGTGGCCTCAAAGGGCTCAGTCGGCTCCTCGCCGGAGATGTAGTGCATCCGGGCCGCAATGCACTCCGACCGGCCCAACTCTTCCGCTCGCCCGACGATGACGGCGTTCCGCTGCGGGTCCAGCGCCAGGACGTAGAGGGGATACGGCGCGGCGATGCCGATGCCTTTCCGCTGCCCAATGGTGTAGTGGATCAGCCCCCTGTGCTCCCCTAACACCCGGCCCGCCGTGTCCAGAATCGGGCCAGGGCGGACCGCCTCCGGCGCGTGTTCCGCGACAAACCGCCGGTAGTCCCCGTCGGCCAGAAAGCAGATGTCCTGGCTCTCGGGCTGATCGGCGACGGGGAGGCTCCAGGCCCGCGCCATTTCCCGCACCTGAGACTTGGTCAGGTCTCCCAGAGGGAAGAGGACGCGCGCCAACTGCTCCTGCGTCAGGATGTGCAGGACATAGGACTGGTCCTTGGTGCGGTCCCGGCCTCGCAGCAACTGGTAGCGGTCCCCCACCCGGCGGACGCGGGCGTAGTGACCCGTCGCCAGGAAGTCCGTGCCCCGCTCCAGGGCCCACCCCATCAGCAGGCCGAAGCGAATCTCCCGATTGCACGGGATGCAGGGATTGGGAGTACGGGCGGCGACGTACTCGGCGACGAAGGTCTCCACGACGGCGCGACGGAAAGGCTCCCGCATGTCCACCTCGTGGAACGGGATGCCCAGTTGCGCAGCGACCCCCCGGGCGCGCTCCACCGCCTCCGGCGTGCAGCAGAGATTGTCCCGGCATCCGGCGGCGGGTTCGGCCCACAGCCGCAGCATCACCCCGGTCACCCGGTACCCCTGCTCCACCAGCAGCGCCGCCGCGACGCTGCTATCCACCCCCCCGCTCATCGCGATAACGACATGGGCGCTCATAGAAACCGGGCAAAAACCTCTCGCAATCCTTCCAGGTCGTCCAGTCCGCTTTGGAGTACCTCGTAGACAATCCGACGATCTATCTCCAGATAATCGTGCACCAGCGCGTTCCGGAAACCGATCATCCGAATCCACTTCTCCCGCAATTCAGGGCCAATGTAGCCCTTTTCCTCCAGAATGGTCGGGATGTCGCTGTACCAGTTGACCGTCCCCAGGCCCAGCGCTGCGATCACGTGACTCCCGATATCATTGACCGCCTCAATCGCCAGTTGTAAGAAACGCTCCGCGCTCCCATAGTGTTCGGGATCGCTGAGGAATTCCTTCCAATTGTACCGCTGAATTCCCCGCAAAATGGAAAGGTACTCATCCAGTTTGTTCAGCCGCTTGCGGATGACCTCTACCCGAATCATGGAGAATCCTCCGTTTGTATGCTTCGCGCTGAACCTGAAGGTACGGGAGAAAATCCAGATACTGACGCACAATGCGGGAGTACATCTCTCCCCGATCGAACTCTTCCGTCTGGTAAACGACCTGATTGAGACGAACGGCTTCGTACTTCAGGACAATGTCGTTGGTATCCAGAAAGACCAGGTCTACATCGCAGAATCCCTCCCGGGCCAGGTCGGTGAGCATGTCCAGCCGACGAGCGCGCGCGGCCGGCGAGCGAGGGACCACCGCCAGGTCCAGGTCGCTCTCCCGATGTGTTCGCCCCTCCGCGGCCGAGCCAAAAAGGTAGACGGCCCGGACCTCCGGATACTTCCGGAAAACCCGCGCCAGTGCATCCAGGTCCTCCTGGCTTTCCAGCCGTCGTGTGCCGGCCATAAGTTCTCATCCCCAATCAGCCCGACGGTTTTGCACTTTAACAAATTGTTCCGACAATAGCCGAAGAGGTAATTTGTTTCCCCTC
>JAGHZG010000113.1 GCA_017743275.1 Chloroflexota bacterium
GCAACGGCGGCTCTATGGCCTCCTCGCTGAAATCGGGCACATTCGCCAGCACCTCCCGCGCCCGCCGCAGGACCTCCACCGCCCGTCCGGCGTCCAGGCCCTGGGCCAGCAGGTCATCTGCAGACGGCGGCGCCATATCCACAAAGAAGAAGTCCGTCATCTCCACCACGTCGGTCAGGTGCTTGATGCGCTCCTGGATCAGGGGGACGATGCGCCGCAGGACGGCGCGCGTCTCCGGTGGGCACGGCGTGGGCACCAGCCCGGCCTCCTGCCAGAAGGGGAGCAGCCGCTCCAGCAGGTCGTCCGGGGAGAAACTGCGGATGTAGACCCCGTTCATCCAGTCCAGTTTGTCGTAGGAGAAGGCCGCCGGGGCCCGGTTGACCCGGTAGAGGTCAAACCGTTCTATCAACTCCTCCCGGCTGAAAATCTCCTGCGTCTCCCCCTCGCCCGGCGCCCAGCCCAGAAGGGCCAGGAAGTTCAGCAGCGCCTCCGCCAGGTAGCCCTGCCGCCGGAACTCCGTGATGGACGTGGCCCCCTCCCGCTTGGCCAGTTTCTTGCCGCCGGGCATCGTCACCAGCGGGACGTGGCAGAAGACGGGCATCTCCCACCCCATGGCCTGGTACAGCAGGACGTGCTTCGGCGTACTGGGCACCCAGTCGTCCCCCCGGATGACGTGAGTCACTTTCATATAGTGGTCGTCCACCACGACGGCCAGGTGGTAGGTGGGGAAGCCGTCGGACTTCAGGAGCACCTGGTCGTCAATCCCGGCGTTCTCAAAGACCACTTCCCCCTTGATGACGTCCTGGAAGACGGTCCGGCCGGTGAGGGGGACCTTGAGCCGGATGACGTGGGGCTCCTCCGGGGAGACGGCGCCCGGCGGGAGATAGCGGCAATGACGGTCGTACATCGGGGGCTGACCGCGCGCCCGCTGGGCCTGTCGGACCTCCTCCAGCCGCTCCGGCGTACAGTTGCAGCGGTAGGCCCACCCGGCCGCGACCAGTTCCTCGGCGACCTGCCGGTAGAGGGGCAGCCGCTCCGACTGGATGTACGGCCCGTACGGGCCGCCGACGGCGTACACTTCGGCGTTCTCCACCCCGGCCCGGCGCAACTCCTCCAGGCCCGGCCCCTCATCCCAATCCAGCCCCAGCCAGCGCAACCCCTCCATGATGACCGGAATGGTCTCCGGCTGGTAGCGGACCCGGTCGGTATCCTCAATGCGCAGGATGAACTGACCGCCCATTTTGCGGGCGAAGAGCCAGTTGAAGACGACGGTTCGTACGTTACCGATATGGGGCTCTCCGGTCGGACTGGGAGCAAAACGGACCCGAACGCTCACGCTGTCACCTCCAAACCCAGTTTATGACGGATAAACGCCCGGACCTCCCGCATTGCCTGCAGGGCGTCGCAGGCCTCTTCTGCAGTGGCAAAGTCCCCAGGATAGCGAATGTCCACCGCGTAGTCGTTCAGAAGCAGAAGGGGCTCTCGGATTGCCTCAAATTCGGGGTCAACGGGAGTCACCAGGTTGAGCAGGGCCTCCAGGTCGTGCAGACGAGGGAATGGAATGCTCCGGAAAGTCAGGAAGGCCTTGAGGTATTTCTCCGCGCACTGCTGGGCGTGAAAGCAGACGGCATCGTAGTTGGGGCCTTCGCCGACAGTCCCTTCTCGCTCTGCGGTACGGGAATCCCCTTCAGCCTTCTCCACCCATTCCATCACGAGTTCGTTCATACAGCACCTTTCCGGTCGCCATAATTTCCCGCAGGAAGAAATCACCTGCCGTGACCCGACGCTGAATCTCTTGCGGAGTACGGACGACAATGTCCATCGGGAACGGACGCGGGGAGAGCGCGCGCGAAATCGCCAGACGTTGCTGGCGGGAACTCAGGGGCGTCTCCATAACCACCAGCAGGTCCACATCGCTATCAGGACCCGGAGTGCCAGTAGCGTAGGAGCCGAAGAGGATGATTTTCTCCGGACGGAACAGCCTGGCAATCCGCCGGGCGACGGCCCGGATTTCCCGCATGGAGATAGGGCGGCGGCCCGCTCCTGGAGCGTTCGTTGCCCTGGACCGGGATGTTTCCAGCACCCGTTCGCTCATCATCTGCGCTCCCGTCATTTGAGAATATAATACGTCCCCTTCTTATCCCCCACCTTAATCAGCACCCCCTTCTCCACCAGGTCCGCCAGGTCCAGACGCAGAGTCTCCGGGCTGACGTGCGGGCAGATGACCTGATACTCCCGGTTGGTGATTCGCCCGTACCGCCGGATGTACTCCAGCGCTTTCATCTGGCGTTCGTTCATCGTCCGCTGCCACTGGGCAATGGGGGGGCGCTCCCGCCGGTTGTAGAGTGTCACGCTGAAGAGGTACGGCTCCGCCCGGAACTGGGGCGGCGGCAACCCCGCAGCGGTCATCTCCTCAATCATCAGGTCTATCCCCAGCCCCAGTTCCTCAATGTAGCCCCAATAATACAGCGCTCCCACAATGCGCGGGTTGCGGGAGAAGTGCTCCTCCACGATGTTATCCAGCGTGATGTAGCCGGGAAGCCCGCCGGGGCTGATGATTTCCATACGGTCGGTGAACATGCGCACCTCAATCCGCCGCCCCCGGAGACGGTAATCCCGGTGAGCCACCGCGTTGACCAGGGCCTCCCGGACCGCCGCAGGCGGATACTCGGTCTGCTCCACCCGCTCCAGCCCCTTGACCACCGCGCCAGTCCGCATCTCCTCCATGATGACCGTCCAGGTCCGCTGGATGATGCGCGCCAGCGGGCCGGCGACGTCCTCCCGTCGGCCGTAGCCCGCCTCGCCGCCCTCCCCCCGAGGCTCCGTGCCCAGGAACTTCACAAAGACCAGCCCGCTCTGGGGCAGGAAGGCCTGGGGCTCCCTCCCAAAGAGGAGCATGCCGGCCACGGTGGGCGTCCCCTCTTCGGTCAGCGCTCCGATCTGGACGAGCAACTCGTCTGTGGAACGGGTCCAGGGCCGGCGTTGCTTCTCCTGCCAGCGCTGGAGAAACTCCTCCACCACATCCTCGTCCAGGTCCTCCCGCCGGGCCCCGGCGACGGTCTGGGTCTCGTAGTCCCCGCTGGACTTGGTGGCGGCCAGGTGGCGGATTTCCTCGCCGGAGAGGGGGCGGTTCTCCCCCCCGCGACGGATCACCACCCGCCCGTCGGAGAGGCTATGGAGTTCCATGCTCCGGGGGACGCGAATGTAGAACACAAATCCCCCGGCGACCTCCTCCTGCTGGCATTCCACCTCCATGGGGGGACGGCACTGGCGGAGCGCGTCCTGCAACAGGGCGTCCATCTCTTCGGGATAGACCGCGCCGGTGGACTTGCCCGTCTCGTCTATCCCCAGGACGACCGTCCCGCCGTCGGTGTTGGCAAAGGCGACGATGGTCTCCGCCAGCAGGTCCACCTCGGGCTCCGGCATCAGGGCCACCAGTTGCCCCGACCCCCGTTTCACCAGGTCTCCCCACATCATGTTCACCCGTTCCGCTCTGGACTCTATCCCCAGTACCGGCCACCTGATAGGTTTAAAAACGGGACACGGATCAACACGGTTTTCACGGATCGGCACGGATACAGATCCGTGAAAATCCGTACCATCCGTGTCCATCCGTGTCCTATTGAACAACAGATAGCCAGTCCCCAGTATACAACAAAACGGGAGAGAGACAAGGCCGATACGGTTCCCATGTTGACGAAGAGGCCCAAACAGGCTATAATCAGGCCCGGAGGAAAGACGATGGCCCCAACATCTTCCACAGACCCGAGAATTCAGTTCCACACCGCCCGGCAACTGCTCCAAAACGCAAAGGAAGCAACTGTCAGCGGACGCTATCAGCAGGCCGCCCAACTGGCCACCGACGGGCTGGATATGGTAGACGCCCTCCCCCCATCGCCGGAGCGGGACCTTCTGCGCTGGGACCTTCTGCTGCACCGCGGGCGCGCCCGCTTTCTGATGGGAGATTACGCCGGTCTCTCCGATTTCCAGACGGTGCGGGATCATTCCTCAGACCCGGTGCAACAGGCGGAAGCGCTGGTCGGCGCAGCGGACTGCCATAACGGAATGGGTTCATATGCTGTCGCCGAAGAGGAATACCAGACAGCGCTCAGGGAAGTGGAAGCAAGCGGGAGCGACATCTGCCGCATCCGTGCATGGATTGGGCTGGGGACCCTCTACTGGAAACAGGGCCGGATTGAGGAAGCCATCCGTATCCTCAACCAGGCCCGAAGCGCATTGCAGCGTACGCCGGACCTGTATGAACTGGGCAGAGTTTTGCTGGGACTGGGAATTGCTTACGATTTTGCCGGGCAAGTAGAAGAGGCCATCGCTGCCTACGAAGACGCATTGAAATGTTTCCGCTCCCTTCAGGATGACCATCGGACCGCCGCGGCGTTGAACAATGTGGGAGAAATCTACCAGGAACTGCGCGACCTGGACCGGGCACTTCGCTATCACGAAGAAGCGATTCGTCTGGCATCCCAATCAGGGGCCGACCGCATCTCCGTAGACATCACCCGCAATCTCGGGGTGGACATGTTGCTCATGGGGCGGTACAGCGAAGCGATGCTGGCCCTGAATCAGGCCTTATCCCAGGCGCGGGCGATCCGCGATAAAGACCTGGCACTGCAGGCACTCTATAACCTGGGCGACGCGTTCCTGCGGCAGGGAGAAGTGGAGCGGGCACTGGCCATCGCCAGAGAACTGGCCGATGAAGCCGCCGCGATCCACAGCGAACTGCATGCCGCCCGGGCCCGGTTGCTTCAGGGTCGGGCTTATCTGGCGCAGGGGGACCGGTCCATGGCCCAGAACATTCTGCAGGCCGCACTGGGACATGCCCACGCCATCCCCAGCCGCTGGTTGCTCTGGCAACTCCACGCGGCCCTGGGGAGGGCCACCGATGACCCTGAGATTGCCCGCATCCACTTCCGCATCGCCGCCGATTTCATCCATCAAATTGCCGACCCCCTGAGCGACCCCGACCTCCGTTCTCGCTTCCTCTCTCAACCCGAAATCCAGGCTGTCATCCGACGGGCCGAAGAGCCGCAACCATGAGAGGGAAACGGTGTTTTCACTAACAGAAGAAAGCACTGTCCGGTCGGACTGCCCCCCCGGTGACGAGAGGGAACTGGTAGAACGGGCCAAACGGGACCCCGAGGCCTTTGGCCTGCTCTACGAGCGGTACGTCGCCCAGATTTACCGTTACCTGTATTACCGTACGGGGAATCCCCAGGACGCCGAAGACCTGACGGCGCGCACCTTTTATCGGGCACTGGAGCATCTCCCCCGCTATCAGGAGCGGGGACTTCCCTTCGCCGCCTGGCTCTACCGCATCGCCCACAACCTTGTCATCAACTGGCAGCGGGACCGGCGCCGGCGACCGGTGGTGGCGTTGGACCACGTGGTGATGCACGCGGCGGAGGGAGACCCTCAGGGGGCATTGGAGGAGCAGGAAGAGCGGGAGCAACTGATTCGGGTTTTCCGTCGTCTTTCTCCCGAAAGGCAGGAACTGCTCATTCTCAAGTTCGTAGAAGGGATGTCCAACGCACAGATTGGGGCCATTATGGGGCGAAGCGAGGGGGCCATCAAGTCCCTTTACCACCGCACCCTGCTGGAATTGAAGAAGAACCTGGAAGGAACAGAGGATGGAGGAGCAAGAAGCGACCCTGGTCCGGATCAGTGAGCGGCTCCAGCAACTGCTGGTTCCTGTGGAGCCGCCCCTGGCCTATGTCCGCAGCCTGCGGGCGGAACTGGTAGAAGCGGCCCGACGGCGGCAGGAGCGCGCCCATCGCCTGCGCCGCATCCTGCTGGTGGGAGCAGCCATCGCGGGCTCAGTCGCTTCCGTGGCCGGCGTGACTGCCTTCCTGGTGCTCCGGCGGCGAGCCCGCGTCCATCCCCCGGCGGTTGTGGGATAGATCAGAGTTCCAGTTCAAACCGGACACGGATGGGCACCGTGCGGATTCCCGTTGATCCGCAAGACCCGTGCTCATCCGTGTCTGATTGAGTGGAGACGCCATTCGCGCCATCGCGACGCCCTGGAGCACGTTCTGGAGAGACAAGGTGAAACCGGAGAATAACCCGAAGACGATACTGTTACGGGTGGA
>JAGHZG010000114.1 GCA_017743275.1 Chloroflexota bacterium
TTAATGTGGTCCTACCAAGAAGGGTTCTACGCCGCTAAACACTACATTTTATATCATATCACTTCCCAAGCGATTGCAGCAGTTCGTCCAGCGAGGTGACGCCGCGCACCTGCTGCAGGAAACGGCGGGGGTCGCGCTCCACCAGTCTCCAGACCCGCCGCACGGCCGGGCCGACGGGGTCCTTCCCTGCCGCGCCCACCGGCGCGGCCGCGTAGGAGCCGTAGAGGGCAAAGTAGGCCTGGTTCAGTTTGCGGATGCGGTATCCGTGCTCCCAGAAGAACTGACGGCGGCGCTCCATATATTTCTCTGCCTCTTCTATCCGTCCCTGAAGCAACAGAGCGTCCACCCGGACGCGCGTTTCGTGCATTTCCCGATTAAAGTCAAAGGCCTCAGGCTCAGAGGGGGGAGGAGGTGGAGTGGGAGATTCTTCCTCCTCGGCCCAGGGCTCCTTCGTCGGCGCCAGGTCCGGGTAATACTGGGCCAGGGTCCGGCGGGCGATTTCCCACCCCACCAGCGTGGCGACGGTCTCGTTGATCACGCGCGCCTCCCAATTCTTCTCGTACTCCCAGCCCAGAGGAAAGAAGTACAAGTAGTGATGGGTCCACTCGTGAGCGGTGACTTCCATCCACCACTCCAGGCTGGGATACTCCAGCACCATGGCGGGCCAGGCCGACATCCCCCCGATGGGTGTCACCAGCGAGGAGACGTTGAAGGCCTGGTCTATCCGCCTCTCCAGCGCGTCGGCGCGGTCGGCGGTCAGCCCCGGCACCAGTTCCGTCTGATGGATAGCGACGATCCGTTCCCGGAGGGAGAGGATGAGGACCTGAGGGAGTGGGGTGATGTGGATGCCGACCGGAGGGGCGGGTTGGCCCAGGATGCTGGAGGCGTCCCGGGCCAGCACGACGCCCACCTGCTCTTCTATGATGGCCTCCGCGATGGGCTGACGGACCGCGATCTCCCGACGCAGTCGGTCCCTCTCGGCCCGTATTTCCGCCGTCGCCTGGAAGGGGTCCTGGATCGACGGGTCGGTGTAGGCATCGGCGATTTTCGCCTCCAGGCGCCGGGCCTGGGACACGCGCTCCACCCAGTCCCGCACAAAACGGCAGCGGTCGGCCTCCGTCATATACCGCTGGGGTTGTAGCAGCCAGAGGGTCAGTTTGCCCCAGAGGGCCTCTGCCTCCCACCTCCAGAAGTTGAAGCGAAGGTCGGCAACCAGGCGGTCCACGCCCGTCTTCAGCGCGCCCGGCGGCGGCCCTTCGCCTTCCAGCCCCAGTATCAGCGCCAGGAGCAATATCCAGAGGGCCAGCCGGTAGGCCGATGTCCAAGACGGGAGCCTATGAGATTTGTCCAATGTGTTCATTTCCACAACAAAACCAATCCACGAAGAACACTATTCAGGCGCTGACTGAAGTCACCCTTCCTGGGCCTTTGGCCGATGGTCGGCCTTCGCCGACCATCGGCGTCAGCGAAGGCTGACGCCCGGCACGCAGGGCCCAGGGAAATTTGTGTTCTTCGTGCCCTTCGTGGATCAAATCTCCCCTTCCTCCCGGCCCAGCAGGGCCCGACCCCGGGCCAGGGTCTCCTCCGGCGGCGTCGCCCGGCGCGCCACCGACTCGTAGAACGCCACGTCGTAGGAGCGGGTGCGCACCACCACCGGCATGGGCACCGCGTGCCCCATAATCAGCGCCTGCTGGCGGGTATCCAGTCGGGCCAGGACCTCCCGCAGCGGCGCCGCCCCCGCCACCCCGGAGAAGACCGCCCGGATGTCCGCCTCGTCGTCCAGAAGACAGGTGACCCGGGTCCCAATCTGGCTCATCACCTCCGGGTCTATGCCGCTGGGCCGCTGATCCACGATGAGCAGGGTCACGTTGTACTTGCGCAACTCCCGAGCGATGGTGCCGAAAATGGTGTGCCGGGCGATGGCGGGGTCCAGGAACTTGTGGGCCTCCTCCACCGTGATGACCAGCGGGCGGGGTTCCTCCCCCTGCCCACCCAGCGCGTCCTCCTTGCGGCGGACGTAGTGCTCGTGGATGCGGCGGGTGATGTAGTTGGCCACCAGGATGTACGCCTCCAGACTGTTCCCGTACCGCCCGAACTCCAGGACGACGTTCACCCCCCGGTCCAGATACTCCAGGATTCTCTGGACGGGGTCCTCCGGCACCGCGGCGCGCAGGAACCCGAACCGCCGGAAGAGGCCCAGTTTCCGCTGGATGGCCCCCAGCGTCCCGCCGTGGAGGGTGCCCTTCTCCAGCGCCTCCTGCAGTTCCTCCAGCGGGTCCTCCTCGTCCAGCAGGCGGGCCAGCCAGCGGCCTCCCAGCCGTCGGTGCAGGAAATAGAGCGCGCCCACCTGGATGTCGGTGAGGGCCAGCAGAGCGGAGAGACTGTCCACGTCCTCCGGTGCAATCTGGTCGTAGCCGATGTAGACGGCCCCGTCGGTCTTGCTCCCCCGCCGCCGGGAAGACTCCTCGTCCAGGGTGAAGACAGCGACCTCACCGGTTTCAAACAGTTGGCGCAACCCCTTGACCTCCTGCCGGGCCTCGTCCTGGCTCTTCCAGCCGTACTCGTTGTGCATGTCAAAAATCAGGGTGACCGCGACCCGGGCCCGGATGATGCCTGCCAGCAGGAGACGGGTCAGGAAGGTCTTGCCGGTCCCCGTCTTCCCGAAGACGCCCGCCGAACGCTCCACGAACCGCTCCAGGTTGACGGTGACGGGCACCCCCGCCATGTCCAGCGGCTCCCCGATGACGAAGTACCCCGGCTGCTCCTCCCGTCCAAAGACCAGCGCGACCTCCTCCGGCGACGCCTCGTAGACCTCGGAGAAGTGCTCCGGGACCGTCTTGACGGGTTTGGGCTCGTCGGCGCCGGGCTCCAGCACCAGCATCGGCGCGACGTGAATGCGGCCGAAGGTGGACGTGCCCCGGATGATCTGGGCGATGAACGGGTCGGAGACGTCTGGCGGAGTCTTCTCTATGAGCGGGTTGGTGGCGTCCAGCGCGACGTCGTTGATCAGGGAGAAGAAGCGCCGCCCGGTGCGCCCGTGGATGACGACGTAGCGCCCCACGGCCAGCCCCTCAATGACCGTCTGCGGGTCCAGTTTCACCTCCAGCCCTTTGGAGAGGCTGCCGCCCACCACAATCCCCAGCCGCCGCCCGGGCTCTCGCTGCGGCGGACGGGGAAACCAGCGATCCAGTTCTTCGGCCATATCTCACCTCGGGAAAACCACCAGGACACGAAGACACGAAGTTAATTTTTAATTGTTAATTGTTCATTTCCCTTCGTGTCTTTGTGCCTTCGTGGTAAATCTGTACCGGAGTTCCCAGCATCCGCCGCATCTGGAGCAGGCGGCGGAGTGGGCGGAATCCGGCATCGGTGAAGAAGGTCTCCAACCGCATCCGGGCCCCCGGCAGAGTGGTGACCGTCTCCCATGCAGGACGGCGGGCCAGGAAGGCCAGCGCCGTCGCCACCAGCGGACCGCCCAGGTCATCCATTCGCGGCGGTCGGACCAGGACCTCTACTTCGTGCCAGCGTTCCGGGTAGTACGAGGTCAGGCGCAGCGCGCCGGTCAGGCCCCCTTCGTCCCGCAGCACCCACCAGTTCTCGCTGCGGCCCTCCAGCCATGCGGAGAGACGGGCCTCCCAGCCGGCCCGGTAGGCAGAGGGGCGGATTTCCAGCACTTCCTGATGGGTTCGGGTCAGGCTGTCGCGGGCCAGCAGGTAGAGGGCATGGCTTTCGGCCGCGCGGGCCCGCTGCACCGGCAGGGGCGGCGGGCCCGCGCCCGGCCAGAGCAGGCCCCCCGGACGGTCCAGTTCCAGCGACTCCCCGACCGGTTCAAACCCCAGGTGCTCGTAGAGGCGGCGGGCGGCGGCATTGTCGGCCCGGACCTCCAGCCCGACCCATACGCCGCCCCGCGCCGCGATCTCCTCCAGCGCGGCCTCCACCAGCGCCCGACCGATGGAGCGCCCCCGCCACCCGGGATGGACGGCGACGTTGCCGATCATCCAGCCGCCCGCTGCGGCGGACCGCCGGAACGAGACGTTGCCCACCACCCGCCCGTCCTCCACCCATACAAAGCCCGGCGATTCCTGGTCCAGGTCCATTCCCCAGATCAGAAACCCCAGCGCGCCCCAGCGGGCGATGCGCTGCATCCGGCGCAGGGTCTGGCGGGCCCATGGCCCCAACTCTCCGCCGAACGCCTCGGTCATCAGGTCCGCCACCGGCCCCAGGTGGCGCAGCGGATGGAAGGGCACCAGCCCCTGTTCAGCCCGACGAAGGACTGCGGTGGTCATCCCGTATTGCGTGCTCCGTATCCCATACCTGTTCCGGCGCCTCTGCGGGAGCAGGCGGTGCCTATGTCGCCTCTGCCTCCGCGCTGGACTCTACCGGGCGCGGCCGCATCCGCTCCAGGTCGCCCCGGGGCACCTTCACCAGATGGCGGCATCGGGGGCACTCCACCCCGTAGTGGGTCTCGCCCTTCTCGCTCAGCATCTCCAGGGCCGCCACGACCTGCTCCCTGGAGAGGGAAAACATATGGCCGCATCGCTGACAGCGAACGCCTCGCATACTCTCCTCCGCCTTGCAAGGTGTTTCCCATTATAGCCGAAAGGTGAGGGAAGACAAATGGTTGGACGACGGAAAGGCCGCTTTTCCATCCGGGTTTTGGGTGTATAATGGTGATTGTTGAATCCCTTTGTGTCCTTTGTGCGCACTTTGTGCCCTTTTTGTGGTAAGGAATCCATCCCAAATAAGGAACCCCGCAGGAGGTCAGATTTTATGGAAGAGCACTCATCTCCAACGCGAAAACCGCTTTTCTCCCGCCTGGGCGAGGACGAGTGGGCCATCATCGTGGGATTACTGCTGATCCTCCTGGTCGTCCTGGGGATTCTGGGCCCTGTTCCCTGGTAATGGGGTGAGGGGCGAACGAAAAGGAGGCTGCTGTGGATTCTTCCCGTCATTCAGATCAATGGGTACGGGCCTTGTGGCTCATCGCGTCGCTGGTTCTGCTGGTCGCGCTGGCCTGGGCGACCAACCGCCTGGCTGCCGTCAGTCCGAAGGCCCTGGAGTATCCTCTCTGGGCCGCTCTGCTGGGTCTGGCGGCGGGCGGAATCGCGTCGGCCACTGGAGTGAAGGAACGACTGGGGAAGGCCTTCCGGGCCGAACTCTTTCTGAAAACTGGCCTGGTCCTGCTGGGGGCCGCTGTGAATCTGAAGGAGATTCTCAGCGTCGGCGCGCGGGGGGTGATTCAGGCCATCGTCCTGGTCTCCGCCGTCTTCGCTTTCACCTGGTGGCTGGGCGGACAACTCCATCTGGAAAAGAGATTGCGGGCATTGATGGGTGCTGCTGTGTCTATCTGTGGCGTCTCGGCGGCCATCGCTGCAGCGGGCGCGGTGCTTGCCCGAAGGGAGCAACTGGCCTACGTGACCGCGCTGGTCATCGTCACCGCGCTGCCGATGATGGTGCTGATGCCCTGGATCGCGGCAGCGGCAGGGATGTCCCCTGAATGGGCCGGGGCCTGGTTCGGCGGTAACATCGACACGACCGCCGCCGTGGTCGGCGCCGGGGCTATGTACGGCGAGGCGGCGGTCAAAGTGGCGTCCATCGTCAAAATGGCCCAGAATGCCCTGATCGGCGTGGTGGCCTTTCTCCTGGCCTTCTATTGGGTGGCGAGGGAAGAAGGGAGCACCGCGGGGCGCCCCAGCGCGCGGATGATCTGGGAGCGCTTCCCCAAGTTCGTCTTGGGGTTCCTGGCCGTATCAGTGCTGGCCTCGGTGGGGCTGTTCACCAAAGATCAGATCAAAGACATCAACGCGCTGCGCCACTGGGCGTTCACCCTGGCCTTCATCGGCATCGGCTGGCAACTCTCCTTCGGCGAACTGCGGAAGATTGGCCTTCGCCCACTCCTGGTCTACCTGGCCGCGACCGTCTTCAACACCCTGCTGGCCCTGGGGCTATCCTGGGCCCTCTTCGGCCGTTGACGTGGGTGTGTCCCAGTTTTGCGACCTGTGCAATTACCCGCCTCTTTTGAATTGTGAGCCATTGCGGTATCTCCAGGGGGTGCCGCCGCAGGCGGCGGGGGTGGAATAAGGAAGCCTGAATAGTTAC
>JAGHZG010000115.1 GCA_017743275.1 Chloroflexota bacterium
CAACGTCACCGAACGGGTGGCGTTTTTGAGTGGTTAACGGGAGGGCATTTATCCGCTGACCTGCCGCTGCGGATAGAGGGGCTGACGTTCCGATACCATACCCGCCCGGAATTGGCGCTGCAGGACATCTCGCTGACGCTGGAGCCGGGGGAGTTGGTGCTGGTCGCCGGGGCCAGCGGATGCGGCAAGACGACGCTCATCCGCTGCATCAACGGCCTGATCCCCCACACTTACCGGGGCGAACTGCAGGGCCGGATCCTGGTCTACGGGCAGGATGCCCGTTCCATGAGCATGGCCCAACTCTCCCAGCAGGTCGGCACGCTCCTGCAGGACCCGGAGCGGCAGATTGTGGGCAGTTTCGTCCTCAACGAAGTGGCGTTCGGACTGGAGAATCTGGGACTCCCGCGCACCGAAATCCGGGCCCGGGTGGATGAAGTGCTGGCGTATCTGGGCATCTCCCACCTGCGGGACCGGGAGACCTTCCACCTCTCCGGCGGGGAGAAGCAGAAGGTGGCCCTGGCGGGTGTCCTGGCGATGCGGCCCGGTATTCTGCTATTGGACGAGCCACTGGCCAGTCTGGACCCTGTCAGCGCCCAGGAGGCGCTGGCCCTTTTCCGCCGTCTGGCCGACGAAGGGGTCGCGGTCATCCTGGTGGAGCATCGGGTGGAGGACGCCCTGAGCATTCGCCCGGACCGGGTGCTGTTTATGCAGGACGGCCGGGTGACCTACGACGGCCCGCCTGACCGGATGACCGGGGCGGTGGACTACCGACAGGTCAAGTTGCCGGCCCCGCTGATTCTCCAGCGTGCGGCGGCGGCCCCGCCGCCCCGCTTTGAGCCCGCCATCCGCCCCAACGGGCGCGAGCCCCTGGTGGTCTTTGAGGACGTCTCTTTTGCCTACGACGAGGCGGGCCCCCCGGTCATTCAGGACGTGAACCTGACCATCCATCGCGGGGACATCATCGCGTTGCTGGGCCCCAACGGCGCGGGGAAGACGACGCTGGTCAAGCATGCCATCGGCCTGCTGAAGCCCCGGCAGGGCCGGGTGCTGGTGGAAGGGCAGGACACGCGTCAGATAAGCGTGGCGCAGGTCGCCCGCACGCTGGGCTACGTCTTCCAGAGCCCGGGGCATATGCTCTTTGCCCCCACGGTGCGGGAGGAACTGGCCTTCGGCCCCCGGAACCTGGGCTTTGCCCGGGAGGAGATAGACCAGTCGGTGGCGCAGGCGGTGGAGACGGTCAACCTGCGGGGACTGGAGGAATACCCCCCGCTGGCCCTCTCCTTCGGGCAGCAGAAGCGGGTCACCATCGCGGCCGTGTTGGCGATGCGCTCCCGGATTCTGGTGATGGACGAGCCGACGGCGGGGCAGGACTACTGGAACTACATGGCCTTTATGGACTCCATTCTTCAGATGCCGGGGTTTGCGGCTGTCCTCTTCATCACGCACGACCTGGACCTGGCCATCTGCTACGCCAACCGGGTGGTCCTGATGGCAGAGGGGCGCATCGCCGCCGACGGCTCCCCCGCCGATGTGCTCTCCGACCTGGAGTTGCTGCGCCGCTGCCGGATTGTGCCGACCTCGCTGTTGCGGCTCAACCTGGAGTACCTGCCCCGCACGGGGCGCTTTCTGCGGGCCGAGGCGCTGGCCCATATCTGAGAGGTTCTGCGGGAAGGAGGTGATAGCGGGAACAAAAGTGGACCGTCTACTGCTCCCCAATCGTATCGGCTCATCCACAAACTGACAAAAGGAGGTTCCCATGGAGCGCAAAAAGTGGTATGCCTTCGGCACCCGCGAGGTCGTCTACTCCGCCCTGGGCGCGGCGCTGTACGGCGTCCTCTCCTTCGCCACCAATATGCTGGCGCTGCCTGCGGCGGGCAACGTGGCCCTTCGGCCCGCCGTCTGTATCCCCATGTTCTTCGGCGTGGCCTTCGGCCCCTGGGTCGGTTTCATCAGCGGCTTCCTGGGCAACGTTATCGGAGATGCTCTCTCCGGCTGGGGCTTCTGGTTCTGGTGGGACCTGGGCAACGGCCTGATGGGGTTGATCCCGGGCTTCGCCGCCTCTATGATCACCGACTATCGGGCCACCCGCTCCTTCGTCATCGCTGACCTGTTTGCCATTCTGGGGGTCGTGGTCGGCATGGGGCTGGCCTCTCTTTCAGAGATGTGGGTCTCCGGGGTTGACCTGAGCACCGCCATTGTCGGCTACTTCGTTCCCGCCGCCCTCACCAACATCATCAACGGTATCATCCTGGTGCCCATCCTGATGGTCGCCTACGCCGCCATTGTCGGCCGAACGGGCCGCTAAAAAGAAGGTGACAGTCACCTGAAAGGTGACTGTCACCTTCCCAGGAGCGCAGGATGTTAATTGCCTGGCGATACCGGGAACGGAATACCCTGATCCAGAAACTGGACCCTCGCGCCCGGTGGATTTTCCTCCTGGCGGTCATGTTCTCTGTCATCCAGTTCTGGGATATCCGTTTCCTGGCCTTCTTCATGGGCCTGTCGCTGATGTACTATTTGCTGGCCCGACTGACCTGGAAGGAGACCCGGCGGGTCTGGACGTTTGTCCTCATTCTGGTTGTCGTCATTATCGGGATCAACGCGGTCATCACCGGACGCGGAGGGCCCACCGAGATTCTGCGGGGTGCCGGCCACGTTCTCTGGGAGGCACAATGGGTGGTGCCGGGGGTGGGATGGACCATCCATCCCATCATCACGGTGGAGAAAATCGTCTTCGCCCTGGCCCAGATGATGCGGATGCTGACGATTGCCATCCTCTTCATCCCGGTGGCCTTTACCTTCAACCCCAACCACTACGGCGTGACGTTTCGCCGTCTGGGCCTTCCGGACAAAGTGGCCTTTTCTATGGACCTGGCTTTCCGGTTCGTGCCCACGCTGGCCCGGGATTTCAACCTGACGCTGGATGCCCAGCGAGCGCGCGGGTACGAGGTGGAAAAACTGGAGGGTGGGCTGTTGGCCCAGATTCGCAAGATGGCCCCGCTGATTGTTCCGGTGACTATCAACGCCATTGTCGGCGCGGAGGACATCGTGAACGCGATGGACCTGCGCTGTTTCGGGCTGCGCCCCCGGACCTGGCTGCACGAACTCCGCTACGCGCCGCGCGACTATGTGCTGATCGGATTCAGCGTGCTGCTGCTGGTGGGGTCCATCCTGGTCCGCGCCCTTCTGCGGGTGGGCGATCTCTGGGTGCCGGACGCCGTCCTGCGCCTTTTTGGTTTTTGAAAGCGCCGTCGGGAAAGAAGCGTTTTTGCGGAGGCTTTGCCCCCGCAAAAACGCTTCTTTCTTGCCATTTGCTCAATTTGCGATACAATTCTATTTGCAGGTGGCGGTCGGCGAAGGCCGACCGTCGGCCAAAGGCCCTGGGAGGGCGACTTCAGTCGGCGCATTTAGCGCCGGCCGCCAGGCCGGTATTGGAGCCCTATTGGTAAAGGGAGCAACATGGAACCCGTCCCTCTGCTGCGCGGGAAGCGCATTCTCCTGGGCGTCACCGGCGGCATCGCCGTCTACAAGGTCTGCACCCTGGCCAGCCACCTGACCCAAATGGGGGCGGAGGTGGACGTGGTGATGACCGAGGCGGCGACCCGCTTCGTCGCCCCCCTGACCTTTGAGGCGCTGACGGGCCGACCGGTCTACACCGACCTCTGGCATACCGGCGGGGCTGGATTGCCCACCCACATCGCGCACGTGGGGCTGGCCCACGCCGCTGACCTGCTGGTCATTGCCCCGGCGACGGCCAACACCATAGCCAAACTGGCCGGGGGCCTGGCGGACAATCTCCTCTCCACCCTGGCCCTGGCGGCCGCCTGCCCTGTCCTGCTGGCACCGGCTATGGACGCCGGGATGTGGAGCCACCCGGCCACTCAGGCCAACGTCGCCACCCTGCGGGCGCGCGGGGTCCACTTCGCCGGACCCGTCCGGGGCCGGATGGCTTCCGGCCTGGAGGGGGAGGGGCGGATGATGGAGCCGGAGGAGATTCTGGGCCACATCCGGTGGGTGCTGGGCCGCCAGGGCCCTCTCGCCGGGCAGAAGGTTGTGGTCACCGCCGGGCCGACGCGCGAGTTTCTGGACCCCGTCCGCTTCATCTCCAACCCCTCTTCGGGCAAACAGGGCTTCGCTCTGGCCCAGGCGGCGCTGGACCGGGGTGCGGACGTCGTCCTGATCACCGGCCCGGTCTCCCTGTCCACTCCCGTCGGTGCCCGCCGGGTGGACGTCACCACGGTCCAGCAGATGCTGGATGCGGTCCTGGAAGATGCCGCCGACGCTGATGCCCTGCTGATGGCCGCCGCCGTCGGCGACTACCGTCCGGCGACCGTCTCCGAACACAAGATCAAGAAGACGGCCGACCTGACCCTGCGCCTGGAACGGACGCCGGACATTCTGGCGGCGGTGGCCCGGCAGCGGGCCGACACAGGAAGGCCGCAGGTGGTGGTGGGGTTCGCCGCCGAGAGCCAGGACCTGCTGGAAAACGCCCGCGCCAAGTTGGAGGCGAAGCGACTGGACCTCATCGTCGCCAACGACATCACCGCGGCCGATGCGGGCTTCGCCGCCGAGACCAACCGGGTGGTGCTTCTGGACCGGGAGGGTGGGGTGGAGGAGTTGCCGCTGATGAGCAAATCTGCCGTCGCCGAGACGGTGCTGGACCGGGTCACGCGGATGCTGATAAAGCGCGAGTGAAGAGGGGGGTAACCTTCACGCCGATTGAAATTGCCCTCGCTGGGTGCTTCATGCCGGGCCTCGCCCCGAAGGGCTCGGCCCGAAAGGTGTCGGCCTTTGCAGAGACACTTCACGTGGGTGTCACCGGAAGGGTCGGCGAAGGCCGACCACTGGCCGCAGGCCAAAAGAGGCTGACTTCAGTCAGCGCCAATGGAGAAAATGATGAGTGAGAAAATCCTGGTTGCCTACGCGACCCGGGCCGGGTCTACGGGCGAGGTGGCACAGGCCATCGCGGAGACGCTCCGCCAGGAGGGCCTGGATGTGGACCTTCTCCGGGCCCGAAAAGTGGCCGATGTGAGCCCCTACCGGGCGGTGATCCTGGGTGCTCCGATTCGGGCCTTCCGCTGGATGCCGGAGGCGATGAGGTTTCTTCGGCGGCACCGCGAAGCGCTGAGCCGCATCCCCGTCGCGTACTTCGCAGTCTGTATAGCCCTGATGGAGGATACGGAGGAAAATCGCCGGTTGGTGGAATCGTGGATGGAGCCCGCGCTGGCCCTGCTGGAACCGGTCCGCGTGGGCCTCTTCGCCGGGAAGATGGACTACAGCCGCTTGTCGTTCGGGGAACGGTTCATCATTCAGAGAATGAAGGTGCCGGAGGGAGACCACCGCGACTGGGAGGCGATCCGCGCCTGGGCGCAGGAGGTGGCGGGGGTGCTGAGGGATCGTATGGCGGAGGAGGAGTGATGTTTGAAAGAATTTCCGTTGACCCGAAAATCTGTGGGGGAAAGCCCTGCATTAAGGGCACGAGAATACCGGTAACGATGGTACTGGAACTGCTGGAAGATGGGCTCTCCTTTGATGAGATTCTGAGGGATTATTATCCCACCCTGACCGTAGCAGATATTCGGGCTTGTATAGAATATGCCAGGTCGCTAATTGAGGGTGAAGAGGTTTACTTTGCCGAGGAAGCAGTAGCCGTATGAAATTCCTGGCTGATGAGTGCGTTTACCGCATAACGGTTCAGATGCTCCGGGCTTACGGCCATGATGTGCTTACCGTACAGGAAGCCGGGTTTGCAGGAAAATCTGACGATGAAGTTCTGGCGCACGCGGTGGCTGAAGGTCGCATCCTCATAACTAACGATATGCATTTCAGCAACACGCTGCTTTTCCCTACGGAGCGGCATTTGGGAGTCGTTGTACTGAAAATAAGACCTCGCACTCTGGAACAGGTACACGATGTATTGATTCGCTTTCTGGACATTGTGGATCAGGAGGCGATGGAGAAAACGTTGGTCATCATTGACCGTAACAAATATCGTGTCCGTCGGTGAACTGACAGGAAGGGGAGGAGATGTGCCATTGCCTGTAAAACTCAGCGATATTGTTGCAGCGATGGACAATTTTTCGT
>JAGHZG010000116.1 GCA_017743275.1 Chloroflexota bacterium
TCTATGCGCCCTGGGCCTGGATTGCCGCCCGGATGGCCCCCCTGAACATGACCTACTGGCACGGGTACATGCCCCCTCCCTACCTCCTTCGCCTCTCCCTGGGCGGACTGACCATTATGGAGCACCTTCCCAACGAGATGGCGGAGGGGGCTGCGGCCCTGATGCTGCTGGCCGTTCTCCTCTCGCTGGTCGCCTCCCGCCCGCGCCTGACGGCGGGATTGTATCCATTCCTCTACGCCGCGCCGTTGGGCGTTATCGCCACCGTCTACCGGGAGATTCCCAAGTGGGGGGCCCGTCATGCCTCCCTCTTCGCCCCGGCCTCTTTTCTGGCCCTGGCTGTCGCCTGGGGGAGCGTGGGGAACATCCGGCCGCGCGGGCTGCGGGCTCTATCGGCCCTCGCCCTGACTGCCGCCACCCTCCTCGTCGGGCGCTTCCTCTGGGAAGCCGACTGCAATCTCCTGACCAATCCGGCCTATGCTCGCGAGGACTGGCGGGGCGCGGCCCGCTACATTCAGGAACACCGCGCGCCGGGCGACGTCGTCATCATCTCCACCGGCTCCGTCTTCCCAACGTGGCTCTACTACGCCGGGGATGAGGGGATGCTCCCGATGCCCAACGACCCGCTGTTAGACGTCACCCATGTTCTGACCTATACCGAAGTCGCCCGGACGCTGAACGCGGCCCTCTCCTCCTGCTTCTCTGCTCCCTGCGACCTTTCTCCTGCGACCTGCTCCCTGCGACCTGCTCCCTGCGACCTTTCTCCTGCGACCTGCTCCCTGCGACCTGCTCCCTGCAGTGTCTGGCTGGTGGCCTGGCTGGATGGGGTCACCGACCCGACCCGATTGGTGGAGACAATGTTAGAGGACGTGGCGCGGGAAGAACCGGTACCGTATTTCCGGAAACTGCGGGTCCGTCGTTTCCTGCTGGACCGTCCCCCCGATTTCCCGCTGGAACCGCCCACCACCGACCGCCCCGACGCGGAACTCCTGCCGGGGATTCGGCTCTGGGGGTACGCTCTGCCCGAGGGGCCGCATCCGGCCGACCGTCCGCTGGAACTGCGGGCCTGGTGGGTGACGGACGACCCCCGCCGCCACGCGGGTCTCCTCTACATGGCCTCCTTCCGGCTGCGGGACGCCCTGGGCACCGAGTGGGGCCAGGACGACCGCATCGTGACCGACGGCGACTATCGCCCGGAACGTTGGGCTCCCGGCATCCCGGTTTGGGGGCGCTTTTTCCTGCGCCCTCCGGCGGGGATTCCACCCGGCGTCTACACCCCTACACTGACTCTCTTCACGAAGGAGGCGGCAGGAAGTATCGCCCTGCGGCCCATCACCATCACCCAGCCCGCCTCTCCACCGGAGATGCCGGGAGAATTTACTCCGGCCCGCGCTGTGGGCCGGTCCGCCCCACTGACCTTGCTGGGAGTGCACTTCTTCCAGAGGGAAGGAATTCCGTGCAGGAAAATCAACGGGGAACTTTTCTGGGAGGTCCGGGAACCGCTGGTGGAGGATTACCGGGTCTTGGTAAGTGTCGGGGAGCATCGGGAGGAAAATCCCCTGGCTCCTGTGGCCTCTCAGTCTCTTCTGCGTCCGGGGGACCGCATCCGCTCCTACTTCCAACTCACCTTCCCCTGTCGGGCGCTGGACCTGCAGGCCGACCTGGAGGTCCGCCTGGTGCGAGCCGACGGGACGGAGACCGGTGGGGCCTGGCAAGGGCCCCCGGTCACGGTGCGGACGGAGCGGGTCTTTGCCGAGCCGACCGTTCCCTATGAGCCCGTAGGGGCGGACTTCGGGCCGGGATTTGCCACCCTGCTGGGGTACCGGGTGGACCCGTCCCCTTTGCGGGCAGGGAAGCCCTTCACCGTCACCCTGATCTGGCGGGCGGGTCTCACGGACGACGTTCCCCGCTCCGTCTTTGTCCACATCGCGCCGCCGGATGCGCCCGCGCCGCTGGCGGCCCAGCACGACGGCTGGCCCGTTGGAGGCGCCCGCCCCACCCACATCTGGGTCTGGGGGGAGATCATCACCGACCCCCACCCGCTGCCCGGCCTCCCTGCCGGGAGATACCAGATCCGGGTGGGCCTTTACGGCCCCGATGGGGAACGGATGCCGGTCACCCTCGGGCCCGAAAGCCCGCCGGACCGGGCGCTGAGTTTCCCCCTGGAGGTTCTTGAGTGACCCAAACCCATACCCGCTCCGGGTTCACCCGCGGTATTCTCATCTGTCTGATCGGGACGGCCATCTGGTCCACGACGGCCATCTTTATTGCCCATCTGAGCAACCATTACCGGTTGCCGCCGCTGGTTCTGGCCTTCTGGCGGGACCTCTTCGTCGCCCTGGGACTGGCGGCTGGGTTGAGTCTCCTCCGGCCCGCCCTGCTGCGGATTCCCCATCCCCGCCACAATCTGGTTTTCTTCGTCGCCTATGGCTTCACCCTGGCCATTTTCAACATCCTGTGGACGACGTCGGTGGCCCTCAATGGCGCGGCGATAGCGACTGTGCTGGTCTACAGTTCCCCTGCCTTCACGGCCCTGGCGGAGCGCCGTCTCTTCGGGGAACGTTTTGGGCCAGCCCGCACGGTGGCTCTGGTGCTGAGTCTGGCGGGATGCATGCTGGCCTCCGGCGCCTACGACCGGGATGCCTGGAGCGTGAACCCGCTGGGGATCGCCGTTGGACTGAGCAGCGGATGGGCATTCGCGGCTTATAGCCTCTTCGGCAAAGCGGCCCATCGTCGGGGGATTTCCCCCTGGACTGCCACTTTTGGCGCGTTCACCATGGCGACCGCTTTCCTGCTCTTCCTGCAGCGCCGGGCCACCCTCTTCTGGCTGGGCCCTCAGGTGAGCGGGTGGGCCCTTCTGACAACCCTGGCGCTGATACCGACCATCGGAGGCTATGGCCTGTACACCGTCAGCCTGACCTACCTTCCGGCCGCCGTCGCCAACATCATCGTCACCCTGGAACCAGTGATGACGGGCATTATGGCGTACCTCATCCTGGGGGAGCAGATGACTCCTGTCCAACTGCTGGGGGGTGGGCTGATCCTGACCGGGGTCTTCCTGCTGCAGACAGAGCGCAGGTGAAGGGTGAACAAGGAACTGCAGGCTGTTCGTCCTGTAGCCTGTAGCGGGGTGTGTTCCAATTTTGTCGGGCCTGGCTGCTTTGCAGGATAACTGCTCGCAGTTGTCCTACAACTTTGGGCCACACCCCTGTAGCGTTCCTACTTGACGAAGAAAAAAGAAAATGGCATAATAAGGCAGGCCAGAGTCAACGGGCCTGGGGCCCGCTGCAGGCGAATTCCATCCGGGCCATTCTAAAGGAGGAAAAATGGCACGCTGTCCCGAATGCAACACCATTCTTCCTGTCCCGCCAGATGTCGCCCTCTATGACCGCCTGTACTGCGAAGAGTGCGGAGCCCTCCTGGAAATCGTCAGCCTGAACCCGCTGGAACTGGAATACGTCTTTGACTACGAAGACCTGGAGGAAGAAGATCTGGAGTGGGAAGAGGAGGAATGGGAGGAGGGAGAAGAGGACCTCTTTGACGAGGACCTGGAGGAAGAAGAGGAGTGGTAACCTCACACGAACGTTCTCTCTGGGACGTTTTGCTACCACAGTGAAAACGATGTTTGTCCCCTCTGGAACAACCTGGCTGGTCAGGGTGGGGCACAAATAAGCCTGACCATCTGCCTGGCTCTCTCCTTACCTGTCATGTAGGGTAACTGCTTGCCGTTGCCCGACATGCTGGAGAGAGCAACGGTGCCTCAGGCGAAAGTCCCCTCGGCCCGAGGCCGCTGGACCGGGGGCCACGCTCCGAAGGAGCTCTCCCCGAAGGGCTCAGCGTGGCCCTTCATCGCCTGCCTCAAGTTCCCATTTCCTGTTGCACAGGTGATAGGGAGGCGGCGGACGAAGGTTGCCGCAGAATCCCCTTTTTCTTTCTCGCTGCGCAGCGGCCACAGAGTACGAACGGATCACACCAGCAGAAAGGCCAGCCCGAGCATCAGCGCCAGCATGACCACCGCGATGATGGCAATCCGCTTCAGGTCGGCGACCACGTGGGGGTACTCCTCCCTCAGGTCCCGCAGGGCGCGCGCGGAGGCCTTCGGGGCCTGAGGGGTCTGAATGACCGCAGGAGTGGTTACCGTGGCCGCCTGCTCCACAGGCTGAACCAGTTGGGCGGCAGAAAGACGTGGGCGGGACGTTCCCCGCCGACGACGAGATTTCTTCCCCATAAAATCCTCCGACTATGGCCTAAAGCTCCCCTATTATACCGCTATGGCTCCAATTCGGCAATCACCACAATCCGGTGAGTGTTCACTCCGTAGGGATAGCAGGAAATGAGGGTGAGCACCGGACTGCTGGTCGGGTACATCACGCTGACGTCCGTGGGCTCCACGATGCGGGTCTGGGTCACCCGATACCGGTATACCTGACTGGCGGTGTAAACCTCCACGATGTCCCCCAACTGGACTTTGGGCAGGTCGCGGAAAATTTCCCCGTAGATGTCGTTGTGGGCCGAGATGATGCAGTTCCCCCGCTCCCCTGGATTGGCCGAACCGATGTGGTGACCGGCGCCCCGCTTCAAACTCTCCCAGTCGTCCCCTTGCACCACTGGCGCGTCCACGCCGATGGAGGGAATGCGGATACGGATGGGCTGCTCCGGGCCAGGGGTCGGAGCAGGAAGGGGCGTGATGGCCGCGACCAGATGGCGCAGGTGGGCCGGCACCGGCGCGGGCTCCGAGCGTCCCTGGGCGTCAGGAGGGGTGTGGCCGCCAGGCAACACGACGACCCGGATCAGGGGAGTCGGCGTGGGCGTGGGCACCTGTTCCGCCTGGACCGCCCGGGCCTGACGGTTTAACTCATTGAGCGTATCCAGCGTGCTCACCAGCACGGCCACCAGTCCCACCAGGGCCAGGATTTCCAGGATCAGCAGGACCTGGTCCCGCACCCATGCCCAGCGAATCGGTCTGGGAGGACGGCCCCGGTGGCGCGGCCGTTCCTCGTCCACCGGACGGGCCCGGAACCCCGCGCTGGCGCCCTGGTCGGCGTAGCGGAGATGTTCATCCGGAAGGGGCGGAGGTGGAGCCTCCGCCTCCGGTCGCTCCGGGGCCAGCGGATCCCGGGGCTCCAGCGGCCCCCTGGCCTTCCGCAGCCGCTCCAGCCGGGCCTGCGCCTTGCGGATGCGCAGAATCTCCTCCAGTTCTTCTATGGAGAGTTCGTCTACTGATCGTCGGTCTCTGAGAAAACTCATCGCAACGTTTCGGATGCCCTATGGGAAAATTTTGCAACTGCTACACCCAACTCTATTTGTGACGATTCGTAACTACCTGCACTGATCGGTTTGCAGATAACGTAGCGCAGGCTGTCAGCCTGCGTGCAGGCCTGGCAGTGCGCTACAGGGACATACCTTTGCCGAGTCTTGGGCGGCGTCTGCCCAGAGGCTTCCTGGTAGTAGTGACGATGATTCGTGTTATTCGTGGATATACCTGGGTCGCCACAGGATGCGGGCTAAACCCTGTGCTACACCAACCCACATTCGTGATGATTCGTGTTATTCGTGGATACATTCGTGGATCCGGATGCCCCGCTTCTCCAGTTGGGCGAAGAAAGGGTCCGGCTCCAGCAGTTCCTCCGGAGCGAAGACCCCGGGCCTGGCGACCTCCCGGCGGGCCAGCATCACGGCGCCGATGGCCGCCGGGATGCCCGTCAGGCGGCCCATTTTGTCCACGGTGGCGTAGCGGACCGTCCGGGCCTTGCCGCCCTTCCGGCCCACCACATCCACCCGGGCGCCGGAGAAGGGAACACCTCCCATCCTGATCAGACTCTCCATCCGGTGGACCAGCCGGGCTGTACGGGCAATGGAGCGATGGCTCCGGCTCAGGCCCAGTCGGACCAAAAGAGCGGCCAGAGAATTGTTCCAGCGCGGGGTCAGGCCGCCCTTCAGGAAAACGGTGCGGGCCGGAATGGTTCGGGGGATGGTCAGCGGTTCCGGATGGCCGCAGTGGAAGACTTCAACCCGACCCAGCGGGGCCGGAAAGTCCACCCATTCCT
>JAGHZG010000117.1 GCA_017743275.1 Chloroflexota bacterium
CGTGGACGGGCTCCGCGCTCAGGTGGGCCAGAATCAGCGCCTCCGTCTCCGTCGTCGGCAGGGCCTGGCGGGCCTCCTTCTGCTCGGCGACCATCGTCAGGTTCAGTTCCTGCAGGATGTCGGCCGCGTCCAGCACCGGCTTGGCGCCGTCCTGGATGAGGCGGTTCGTGCCCGCGCACCCGGCGGAGAGAATGGAGCCGGGGACGGCGAAGACGTCCCGGCCCTGCTCGGCCGCGTAGTCGGCGGTGATGAGGGCGCCGCTATCCCGCCCCGCCTCCGTGATGACGACGCCCAGACTCAGCCCGCTGATGATGCGGTTGCGCGGGGGGAAGTTCCCCGGCTCCGGCTGAGTCCCCAGCGGGTATTCGCTGACCAGCGCGCCCTGCGCGGCGATGCGGCGGGCCAGTTCCCGGTGCTCCGGCGGGTAGACCAAGTCAATCCCGCAGCCGAGAACGGCAATCGTGCGCCCGCCGGCCTCCAGCGCGGTCTGGTGGGCCACCGCGTCAACCCCCCGCGCCAGCCCGCTGACAATGGTCACCCCGCTCTGGGCCAGGACGGAGACCAGCCGCCGGGTGACCTCCCGCCCGTAGGTGCTGGCGCGGCGGGTGCCCACCACCGCCACCGCCCAGGCATCCTCCGGCTTCAGTTCCCCCCGGACGTAGAGCACAGGCGGCGGGTCGGGAATCTCCGCCAGGAGTTTCGGGTACCCCTCGTCCTCCCAGGTGAGGATGTGGGCGCCCACGGCCGCGACTCGCCGGACCTCCCGGTCCAGGTCCACCCGGGCGCGGGTCTCCAGCAGATTCTCCAGCGACCGCCGGTCCAGCCCGACCCGGTACAGCGCTTCCGCGGGCGCATGCCACGCCCGCTCCACGTCCCCGAAGGCGTCTATCAGCATGCGCAGGCGGGCCGGGCCGATGCCCCGCACCAGGTTGAACCCGACGTAGTAGCGCTCCCTTCCGGCCATAGTTTCCTCACACCAAGACACAAAGACGCAAAGAAATATTTTTTATATATCTTTGTGCCTTTGTGTCTTTGTGTGATATTTATTCCAGCAGTCCCGGCAGGGGGACGATGACCATCCGGCGGGCAGTCAGGTCCAGTTCCCGCACCACATCCTCCACCGCTGGAATGAGCACTTCCCCGCGCGGTCCCCGGACGACGTAGACATCGTTGGCGCCCGTTTCCAGGACGTCCACGACCCGGCCCAGGGGTTCCCCCCCGTCGGTGAAGACCTCCACGCCGACGACCTGGAAATAGTAGTACTCCCCTTCTTCCAGCGGGACGGCGTCCTCCAGGGGAATCTGGACCAGGAGTCCCCGCAGGGTTTCGGCGGTATTGCGGTCGTCGCAGCCGGCCAGTTTGATGAGCGCGGCGCCCTGGTGGAACCGGACCGCCTCCACTGGGTAGGGCCTGGCCTGTGGGCCCAGGTAGAAGACGCGATGGAGCGGAAGCCGCTCCGGGTAACCGGTGAGGATTTCCATCCGCATCTCGCCCCGGACGCCGTGGGGGCGGAGGATGCGGCCGACGGTCAAGAAGCGGGGCTCAGTCGGCCGAGGCGGCGGCCCTGAGCCCCGCGTGGTTTCGGGCTCCCCCCTGGCTGGGTGGAGACGTCGGCGCTCAGACGATTTCCAGGGTGACCCGTTTTCCCTGTTTGGCGGCGAGCACACGAACAAGGGTGCGAATCGCATTGGCGGTTCGCCCGTCTTTGCCGATGATGCGCCCCATATCCTCGGGGGCGACCCGCAGTTCCAGGACGAGCGCGGCCTCGCCTTCAATCTCGGAGACCTGTACCTGGTGCGGTTTGTCGGCCAGCGCTTTGGCGATATACTCAACCAGGTCTTTCATTGCGGACATGATGGACCTCCATGACGATGGTGGATGGGCGGTTGCTGTGGGTGAGGTTCCAGGTGGGAACAGGTCTCTCTGCTCTTCCCCCTTTCCCTCGGCTATCGTACGGGCGTGGAAGCCTCCCCGCCGCGGTCCGCCGGCCCGGATAGCCGGAGCGAGGCCGTGCCCTTGAGGAACGACGCGGTCAGGTGGTCGCCTCCGCGACCAGTGCTTCCAGGGGCTCTCCCGCTTTCAGCCGGGCGAACCGGGCCAGCGTCCCGCTTTTCTCCAGCAGGCGGGCGACGGCCTCCGTGGGCTGAGCGCCAACGCTCAGCCAGTAGAGCGCCCGGTCCTCCTGAATCTGGACCGTTTCCGGCTCCGTGCGGGGGTTGTAGAAGCCAATGGCTTCAATGTACGCCCCGTCCCGGGGAGACCGGGAGTCGGTAACCACAATGCGGTAACTGGGTTGCTTCTTGGCACCAACGCGCCGCAAACGGATTTTAACCATTTTCCTCCTTGAGTTTGTGGGGTTCTGCTAAACTGAAATACCCGTCTTACCCTTGCTTCCCATTCAATGGGACACGGATGGACACGGATAATACGGATTTTCACGGATTTTTATCCTTGTTGATCCGTGAAATCCGTGTGTATCCGTGTCCTGATTTCAAACCGTCAGGTGACCAGGTGCGGTTCCACTGTGCGCTCCGCATACAAACATACATCACCCTTTCTATTTTGTCAAATCGGGGGCATATCTCCATTTCGTTTGCAGGACAACTGCGAGCAGTTGTCCTACAAAACCTTTCACCCCCCAAACATCCGCGTCAGACCGGAAAGCAGGCCCCGCCCCCGGCTCATCTGCTTCAGCATCCGCTGCATCTGGCGGTACTGACCGATCAGGGCGTTCACCTCCTGGACGGTGGTCCCGCTCCCTCGGGCGATGCGCCGCTTCCGGCTGGCGTTCAGGATGCGCGGGTTGCGCCGCTCCTCCGGGGTCATGGAGAGGATGATGGCCTCTACCCGCTTCAACTGACGCTCCGCCTCCTTCGGGTCCACCGTGCCTGCTATTTTCCCCATCCCCGGCATCAGTTCCAGAATCTGCGTCACCGGCCCCATCTTGCGCACCTGGCGCAGTTGCTCCAGGAAGTCCTCCAGGTCAAACTCTGCCTCCTGGATTTTCTCCGCCATCCGGCGGGCCTGCTCGGCGTCAAAGGCCGCCTCTGCCCGCTCAATCAGCGTCAGCACGTCCCCCATCCCCAGGATGCGGGAGGCCAGCCGCTCCGGGTGGAAGACTTCCAGCGCATCGGCCTTCTCGCCCGTCCCCAGGAACTTGATGGGGACGCCGGTGACCGCCCGCATGCTGATGGCCGCCCCGCCGCGCGCGTCGCCGTCTATCTTGGTCAGGATCAGGCCGGTGAGGCCCAGCCGCTGGTGGAACCCTCCGGCGATGTTTACCGCCTCCTGCCCGGTCATCGCGTCGGCGACCAGCAGAATCTCCACCGGACGGACCTGCCGGGCGATGGCCTCCAGTTCCCGCATCATCTCCTCGTCTATCTGGAGACGACCGGCGGTATCCAGGATGACCACGTCGTAGCCCCGGCGGCGGGCCTCCTGCACGCCCCGGGCGCAGATGGACGGCGGGTCCGGCTCCACCCCTTCGCTGTAGACCGGGAGCCCCAGTTGGCGGCCCAGCACCTCCAGTTGGGTCACCGCCGCCGGACGGTAGGTATCGGCGGCGACCATCAGCGGCAAATGCCCCCGCTCCTTTAGATAACGGGCCAGTTTGGCCACCGTCGTCGTCTTGCCCGAACCCTGCAGGCCGACGGCCATAATCACGTAGGGCGCCGGCCCCTTCAGTTCCAGCCGTCCCGGCTCCCCCAGCGTGGCGACCAGTTCCTCGTAGACGATTTTAATGACCTGCTGGGCCGGGCTGAGCGCCTGGCTCACCTCCGCGCCGATGGCACGCTCCCGCACACGGGCGATGAAGTCCCGGACGACTTTGTAGTGGACGTCTGCCTCCAGCAGGGCCAGGCGGATTTCCCGCATCACCTCGTCCACATCCGCCTCGCGCAGGACGCCCCGCTTGCGTAGCCGCCCGAAGATGGCCTGAAGTCGGTCGCTCAGGTTCTCAAACATCCGATTTGCCCCCTATTGATGGCAGCATTATAATGGAGCAGTACCTTTTCGTCAAGCGAATTCAGGAGGGAGGGTGACTATTCAGGCGCTGACTGAAGTCAGCCTTCTTGGGCCTGTGGCCGATGGTCGGCCTTCGCCGACCTCAGGGTGTCGGCGGAGGCCGACACCCGGCACGAAGTGCCCAGGAAGGGTGATTTCAATCGGCTGAATAGTTACGAGGGAGGTGAAAATGCTTCCGACTAAAATCGTCGTCATCGGAGCCGGCAGCGCCAGTTTCGGGCTGAATACTCTGGCCGCGCTGATGCGGAGTTCGCGCCTGCGGGAGAGCCACCTGGCGCTGGTGGACCGCAACGCCGACGCGCTGGCGCTGGTGGGCCGTCTGGCTCAACGGCTCAACCGGGAGTGGGACGCCCGGATGACCGTGACCACCCACACCCACCACGCCGAGGCGCTGGAGGGGGCCGGGTTTGTTGTCCTCTCCATTGAGGTGCCACCGCGCGAGCGGCTGTGGCAGATGGACTATGAGATTCCTCTCCGGTACGGTGTCCGTCAGCCCTACGCCGAGAACGGGGGGCCGGGCGGGTTCGCCCACGCGGCCCGCAACATCGGCCCGGTCATGGAGATTGTGCGGGACATAGAGCGCCTCTGCCCCGATGCCTGGCTCATCAACTACACCAACCCCATGGTCCGCATCTGCGATGCGATTGCCCGCTACAGTCGCATCAAAGTTGTTGGCCTCTGCCATCAGATTTACGTGGGCTACGCGGTGGTGGGCCTGGCCCTGGCGGCGGACCTGGGGTTCACTGTCCCCGAGGGGTTCACGGATACCCGCGCGTCTCTCGCCACGATTCCGGCGCGCGAGGTGGTCATCCGGCAGGCGGTGGAGCGGCTGGACATCCAGGCCGCCGGCCTGAACCACTTCACCTGGATGCTGAGCGTGCGGGACCGGCGGACGGGCGAGGACCTGTATCCCCTGTTTGCGGCCCGCTGGGCGCAGATGGACCCCGCCTTTGAGCCACTGACCCGTCGGATGTACGAGATTTTCGGACTGTTCCCCGTTTCGGGCGACGAGCACCTCTCCGAGTACCTGCCCTGGGTCAGCGACCCCGTCACCCGACCGTGGGAGAAGTACAATCTGGACCTGTATGAGTGGGACGTCTGGGAGCAGGTACGGGAAGTCCGGCATGAGGAGATGGCCCGCCTGGCCGACGGTCGGCTGAGCCTGGACTCTCTCGCTGAGGCGGATAGCGAGGGGGCGCTGGAGATGATTGAGAACATCGCGGGGGCGGGGCGACACTACCACCTGGCGGTCAACGTGCCCAACCGGGGCGCCATCTCCAACCTGCCGGAGGGGGCGATTGTGGAGGTGCCCGGCATGGTCACCGGGGCCGGGGTGCAGGGAGTCTGCGTGGGGGCGCTGCCGGAGCCCATCGCGGAGTTGTGCCGGCGCGAAATTGCGGTGGCCCGGTTGTGCGTGGACGCGGCAGTGAACGGCGACCGACGGGCCGCGCTCCAGTGCCTGCTTCTGGACCCGGTGGTCACCGATATAGAGGTGGCCCAGCGGATTCTGGACGATTATCTGACCACGTACCGGGAGTACCTGCCCCAGTTCTGGCAGTAGGTGGGGATCAGTAATGGATGTTGACCAGTGTCCCCACTTCGGCCCAGTTGAAGAGCCACTCCGCCTCTGGGGTGGGCAGGTTGACGCAGCCGCGGCTCATCGGGCGACCGAAGTTATTGTGCCAGTACGTGCCGTGCAGGCCGTAACCGCCGTAGAAGTACATCACGTAGGGGACATTGGGTAGATAATAGCCCGGCCCGGACATGTCGTCGTAGCGGAGTTTGGCCCAGATGCGGAACTGTCCGGTGGGCGTCGGCGTTCGGGGCAGGCCGGTGGAGACCACCACCACCCGCACCGGGGTGTTTCCCTCGTACGCCGTCAGCACCTGCCGGGTCAGGTCCACGTCAATCCAGCGGTCTTCGTTCGCAGGCGCGGGCGGCGGGACGGGGGTCGCGG
>JAGHZG010000118.1 GCA_017743275.1 Chloroflexota bacterium
CGAATAAAAAGAAATAAAATTCGTGCCAATTCGTGAAATTCGTGGCGAATTCCGAAAAATTGCTCTGCGTACTCTGCGTCTCGGCGGTGAAATGACCTTTTTGCAGCGGACTCAACATGAAATTTGCCTGCAGACGGAAATCCGGTACAATAGGCACGAAAGGCGCGAAAGGCACGAAAAGAGGCGGGTTCTTCGTGTTCCTTCGTGTCCTTCGTGGTTTTGTACTGATTCACTCCCTTCTTCCGATAGGAGGTGCCCATGGTTCCCGTCTGGGTTCAAAACGGGGTCCGCGTCGCTCTGATCCTGGCCCACCTGGCCGGGTTGGTGGTCGCCGTCATCCTGCTGGTGCGCCGCAAGGGGACGGCGCCCATCCTGGCGACGGCGGCCTTCGGGCTGCTGGTCCTGCTGGACGCCGCCCAGATTGTGCAGACGGCCCTCCTGCCCGCCATCGCCCGCCAGATTCGTGCCCCGCGCGTCCTGCCCTGGATCGGAGGCAGTATGACCTGCTGCTGCGGCCTCCTGGACCTGGTCGCCTGGGGTTGTCTCATCGCCGCCATCTGGGTGGGACTGGGAGGGGAGGTAAAGGGAGAAAGTGAAACGTGAAACGTAAAACGTAAAACGTGAAACGTGAGATGAAAGAAGATGAGTGGCCGCGTGCTTCGGATGAGTGATTTTGAGTACGACCTGCCGCCGGAACTGGTCGCACAGGAGCCGGTGGAGCCCCGGGACGCGTCCCGGCTGATGGTGGTGGACCGCGCCACCGGGACGATTGCCCACCATATCTTCCGGGACCTGCCCCAACTCCTCCGGCCGGGGGACCTGCTGGTTCACAACGAGAGCCGGGTCATCCCAGCGCGCCTGTTTGCCCGCAAGCCCACTGGCGGACGAGTGGAAATTCTGCTCCTGCGTCCCCGCTCCGAGACGGTCTGGGAGGTGCTGGTGCGGGGGCGGGCGGTGCGCGTCGGCGGCCGTCTGGAAGTGCTGGACGGCCCGGACGGCGCTCCGACGGGGGCCGGGGCACAGGTCCTGGAGGAAGGGGAACGGGGTCTGCGAGTGCTGGCCTTTGACCGCCCGGCGCTGGCCCTGGCGGAGATGGTCGGGCAGACCCCCCTGCCGCCGTACATCCATCGGCCCATCGCGGACCCCGAGCGGTACCAGACCGTCTACGCCCGCACGCCCGGTTCGGCGGCCGCGCCGACGGCGGGCCTCCATTTCACCCCCGAACTGCTCCTCCGCCTGCGGGAGATGGGGGTGGAATCCCTCTTCGTCACCCTGCACGTAGGGCTGGACACTTTCCGCCCGGTAGAGGAGGAACGGCCGGAGGAGCACCGGATGCATACCGAGTTCTGCCGTCTCCCGCCGGAGACGGCGGAACGGATCAACCGGGCCAAAATGGAAGGGCGGCGGGTGATCGCCGTCGGCACCACCTCGGTGCGGGTCCTGGAGACGGCCGCGCTGGCGGCGGTGGGCGGTTGCACCGATGCCGAATCCTGCCCCTGGCGGACCGTCGTCCCCTACGAGGGATTGACCGACCTCTTCATCTACCCGGGCTTCCGCTTCCGGGCAGTGGACGCGCTCATCACCAATTTTCACCTGCCCCGGTCCACCCTGCTCCTGCTGGTGGCGGCCTTCTGCGGCAAGGAATTGATGGACCGGGCCTACGCCGAGGCGATCCGTCTCCGCTACCGGTTCTACAGTTTCGGGGACGCGATGCTCATCCTGTAAGGAACGGGCCAGGGACTTCAGAAGTGCCTGGCCCGTCAGAGCGTGTCTAAAATTCGTTCGTAGTCAGGCACGGAGCACAGCGGAGTGCCGTTTGAGGCGATTTAGATGCCACTCCGCTTCGCTTCGTGGCTCACTACAAGCATTTTTCACGCTCTCAGACCTCTCTCCGCGATCCGGGCGACGATTTCGGCGAACGCCGCCGGGTCCCGGCCCCGGCGGGTGGCCCCCAGGCCGTCCACATCGGGGTCCGCCAGCAGCGCCGCCGCGTGCTCCGGCGATACGCTTCCGCCATAGATGATGCGGGCCCGCCCGGCGGCCCCTTCGCCGAACCGCTCCGCCAGCCAGCGGCGGATGGCCCGGCAGCCCGCCGCTGCGTGGGCCGGCGGCACCGGCTCCGACTGCCCGATGGCCCCCTCCGGCTCGTAGACGAAGACCATCCGGGCCACCGCCTCGCCGTCGCAACCGTCCAGCAGGACGGAGAGCCTTCCGGGGTCAAAGGGCTCTCCCGCGGCCTCGCCGAACATAAGGATAGGGCACAGGCCGCCCTCCAGCGCGGCCCGGACTTTCCGATTCACCGCCCCGTCGTCCTCCTGCAGGCGACGGCGCACCTCCCAGTGGCCGACCATCACCCATGTGGCACCGGCATCAGCCAGCAGTTCGGCAGAGATGGCGCCGGTGTGGGCCTGACCGGGGCCGGGCCACAGGTCCTGCCCGCCCACCGCGATGGGGGTTCCTCTGACGGCGGCGGCGACGGCCGCCAGTGCGGTGTACGGCGGGCAGAGCACCACCTCTACAGCCGCCAGGTCGGGCCCGGCGCGGGCCAGAAACTCCCGCACAAAGGCCAGACTCTGGGGAATCGTCATCGCCATTTTCCAGTTGGCCAGCGCGAACGGCCGTCGGACCACAGGAGCCTCCTCTGGAGCGTAACATAAAGAATGACTTCACTGCAAAAACTCACCGCAGAGACGCCGAGAGCGCAGAGTTCTACTGTATAATCTCTGCTTGAGTGCATAGAGATTTTACCACGAAGGGTAACTACCTACCACCCTCTGTTGCGTTGATCGTCAGGCGCGGGGGCCATCCACGAATGAGCCACGAATACACGAATGATGGCACTATTCGTGCATTCGTGAAACATTCGTGGACGGCTCGCCCCGCCCAACAGAACCAGGGCAGGTAATTACCACGAAGGACAGAAAGGCAACATGGACATCCAGAAAGTAGAATACGGGGGATGGCCCAACTGCTACCGGTGGTCCAATGGAGTGATAGACCTGGTGCTGACCACCGATGTAGGCCCGCGCATCATCCGGTTTGGCTTTGTCGGCGAAGCCAACGAGTTTAAGGAGTATCCGGAGATGCTGGGGCAGGTGGGAGGCGACGAGTGGCGGATTTACGGCGGACACCGGCTCTGGCACGCGCCGGAGGCGATGCCCCGCACCTACTGCCCCGATAACGGTCCTGTGGATATCCAGGTCCACCCCACCTTCGTCCGGCTGGTCCAGTCCGTGGAGGCCGCCACCGGCATCCAGAAGGAAATGGATGTTTTGCTGACGGGGGACCGTCCGCACGTTCGGGTCGTCCACCGGCTGCGCAACGCTCTCCTGTGGCCGGTGGAGTTGGCCCCCTGGGCGCTCTCGGTGATGGCGCCCGGCGGGGTGGCCATCCTGCCCCTTCCCCCGCGCGGGCGGCACGAGGAGCACCTGCTCCCCACCGGCGCCCTGGTCCTCTGGGCGTACACCGACCTGAGCGACCCCCGCTGGACCTGGGGCCGCCGATACCTGTGGCTGCGGCAGGACCCGACCCGCCCTATGCCGCAGAAAATTGGAGTCGCGGCCCCGGCGGAGGACTGGCTGGCCTACTGGCGAGACGGCCATCTCTTTGTGAAGACGTTCTCCCCTATGCCCGGGGGCCGCTATCCCGATCTGGGCGCCTGCGCCGAAGTCTTCACCAACGCGGAGATGCTGGAACTGGAGACGCTGGGCCCGCTGACCCTCCTGCCGCCGGGAGCGACCGTGGAGCACATAGAGGACTGGTGGCTCTTCCGGGATGTGCCCTTCCCGGAGGGGGATGAAGAGGTGGTGCAGGCGCTGTCCACAGTCAGGATTCTGTAGAGGATTTTTTAGATGCACTGCAGAGGCGCAGAGAACGTGGAGAATCCATGAGGCTCTGCGCCCTCTGCATCTCTGCGGCAAATCGGCGCGTTCACCCGCGTCCGTTCGCATTCACCCGCGTCCGGTTCCCGATGCGGGTTTTCCCCGGCGCTACAGGCTCCCGATACAACTGCTCCCGAATGGCCTGAATCTCCCGCCGAAGGGCGCCGTCTTCCTCCAGCAATGCCGCGATTCGTTCGCAGGCGTGCAGGACCGTCGTGTGGTCCCGCCCGCCCAGCCACTGACCGATCTGAGGCAGGGACGCCCCGGCCTCCTGACGCAGCAGATAACAGGCCACCTGGCGCGGGCGGGCAACGCTCTGGCGCCGACTGGTTCCCATCAGTTCCTCCACGCTCAGGTTGTAGAAATCCGCCACAGCCTGCAGGATGGACTCGGGGGTGACCTGGGGACGGGCGCGGGCGACCATGTCCTTCAGCGCCTGTGCGGCCAATTCGGGCGTCAGGGGCTGCTGGGTCAGCGTCGCCACCGCCACGACCCGGTTCAGTGCCCCCTCCAGTTCCCGGATGTTGTTCTGAAACCGTTCGGCGATCAGGAAACAAATCTCATCGGGGACCGGGATGCCCAGTTCGGCGGCCTTCCGGCGCAGGATGGCGACGCGCGTCTCCAGTTCCGGAGGCTGGATGTCCACGATGAGCCCCCACTCAAACCGGGAGCGCAGCCGTTCCTCCAGCGTGGCCATTGCCCGGGGGGGACGGTCGGACGAGATGACAATCTGCGCCCCGTTCCCGTGCAGCGCGTTGAAGGTGTGGAAGAACTCCTCCTGGGTGGATTCCTTTCCGGCGATGAACTGGACATCGTCCACCAGCAGGACGTCCACCGTGCGGTAGGTTTCCCGGAAGGCGTCGGTGGCCTGGTGGCGGATGGCCTCAATCAGGTCGTTGGTGAAAGTCTCGGCGGAGACGTAGAGGGTCTGCAGGCCGCTGGCCCGGCAGACGTGCCCGATCGCGTGCAGGAGATGCGTCTTGCCCAGACCGACGCCCCCGTGAATGAAGAGGGGGTTGAAGGCGCGCGCCGGGCGCTCCGCCACCGCCATGCAGGCCGCGTGAGCCAGCCGATTGCCTGGCCCGACGATGAAGGAGTCAAAGGTGTAGCGAGGATTCAAAGTGTCGTTGGACCGTTCGTTCTTGCGCGAGGACTCGGTCGTCTTTCCGTTCAACAACGGGAGTGTGGAATGGGTCTCCGGCTCCTCCCGCTGGCCTTCCCAGACGACAAACCGAACCGATGCGGTCCGTCCGGTCAGGCGGGTGAGGACGCGCGCCACAACGGACCGGAGCCGACTCTCCAGCCAGTCGCGCGCGTACGTATTGGCGACCCCGATAACGAAGACGCCGTCCTCGCACGCCACCAGGCGGGAATTCCGCAGCCAGGTCTCAAAGGTCGCGCGCGTCAGTTCCAGTTGAAGTTCACCTAATGCCGCCTGCCAGATACGGTTGGCATCCATAAGCAAGCCATGGGAAAAAAAGACAAAAACACGCAATACACACTTCGGTCCGTGACCGATCTGTGGTGACAGGAGAAACATGGAGGGGGGAGGAATCCCCTCCTGAGCATTGAGGCGTGATGAAGGGTCCGTCGTCTGCCAGAGGATTCGCCCTGATTGTACCAAAAAGATTCCGGCGGGCAATCCGCCGCCCCCACCTCCACCTTAAAACCTTCTCAAATTTAAGGTTTCGGGGCAAGAACACGTGTTCAGAACGGGGGACCGTTCATTTCCCCCAGGGGTAGGGGATGATCGGACCGGTTGGGGTATATGTGGGGATCAAAATTAGACGATGAGGCGGAACGAAATATTTTGACAAGGCGAAGCGCTTGCGCGCCGGAGGCAAAAATGACCGGCGGCCCCAGATACCGACCGCCGGTCATTTTCCAGACTCACCGCAGAACGCAGAGGTTTGATCCACGAAGGACACGAAGCGTCACGAAGAAAATAAACAGCGATTCGTGCCCTTCGTGGTAACTATTCAGGCTTCCTCACCCCACCCCTGCCGTCTACGGCGGCACCCCCTCCCCTCTCCTGAACGAAGTTCAGGAGAGGGGAGGGGGTGCCGCCGTAGAC